>JBDKFU010000040.1:0-11957 GCA_039798565.1 Candidatus Parcubacteria bacterium | reverse complement strand
GTATAGACCCCCGGGGTACCCCCTGTCAAGCCCCGCCCTGCCCTCGTTCTGGGGGTCAGGAATAACTCAGTGGATAAGCCAAAATACGGCCTTATTAAGCCCTACTGGGTAGGCCTAACTTCATTAATTCTCGACGAACGATACCCCTACCGACAGCACTTTTCCTTTTAAGCAATTTCTCCTCTAAGTCGGGGTGGTCCCATGCATGGTCCGCCGCGCGATGTAGGCGCTCATATGCAGAAATAGCTCGCTTAGAAAAAGGTACTTTTGGATACTTAAACTCATCAGCGCGTAAATCAAGTGCATCAATTAAAGGAAGGTGAAGTTCTTTCATACATCATTGATGACTAATAAGTATCTCCATCTTCGTCCGGCGCAAAGTGCTTGTCATAGCCGCCCTGCACTGCATAAAACTTATTGAGCGCAGTCGCTTGTTTCAATTGATACTTTTCTACCCCCATCGGTATGATATCGACTCCATTAAAACCCTTTTCGCCGCGAGCAATCATTTTGTCTATCTGTATTGCAGTGTCTAGATTCAATGATGCGCGATGATACTCTTTGTGTAAATTCTTACTAAGGCGCCGCTCACGCTTACGCGCCAGCCGCGCCGCCTCACGCTGCGGCTTTGTCTTCTTTGCTTGTTTGAGCGCAGCGCGCTCCCTATCAGTCATTCGTGGCATATATTTAGAATCCGTATGTATTTTTTACTGTAGCCTTTCGAACTCCATGATTAAGCGGTGCTCTCGATCGACTTGTAATCTGTACTGCTTCATCAGAATCGGTATTCGTGTCCAATTCGTCACTGATACCGTGTAGGGCTCGCTCACGAATGTTGCACGCAAGAAACTCGTTATTCTCCCAACATGCACCCCGCTCACGATGGTGCTTGAGTGCCAATTTTCTCGCCCTCTCCGCTCGTTCAATATTTGGTCTGTGCATATGCGTTATTTTTCTATACTATATCGTAGTAAGACCCTCCCTCATGATATTCATACCGCGGGACAATAACGGGTTCCAATTTTTTGGTAATACCTTTTTTTGCACGTAAGTAAATATTCTCCGCGGTGTCAGCCAATAACTGTTTATCACTATTCAAAAACTGTTGGTCAGTTTTTAATATTCGCCGCTTTGCCCTCTTTGCTCGGCGCATTATCTCTAAATTTGGTTTGTGCATATTATGTATTGTATTCCTAAACTGCTGCGCCATCACGCTTTCGCTGAAAGGCCAACACATCGTGACGACGTTGCCACAGCTCATTTCTACGAATGCCCGAGACACTCTGACTTTCGCGCGCCATCTCTCTCTCCTGCTGATCCTTCGCCAAACGAACGAGTCTTTGTCTGCGACGCAGCGGCACCTCATTTCGAAGTCGAGTCTCCTCCGCATCCAATTCTAAGGCACGCTTCCAACTTTCAGGCGTATGGCCTGACTCTTTCGTATTTAGTCGCTTCTCCCGCCACACCCGCACGAGGTCTGCAGAGACAAGTCCTATTGATCGTTTGTGTTCAGTCATACTATATTTGGTCTATGCATAGTAGTCGGTGCCTTCGCTCGCCATGCTAATCCTTTTCCTCTCGATTAAAGTCACGAATAAACTTACCCCATCTACTCGCCACACTTTTTGATGCTGCGGCGTTTGGCGATTCTTGAAGGTCTCTATCAATTTTTGCTTGCAGAGTTCTAATCTTCGCATTTCTACTTCTCACTCGCCCACCACCGTCATACGGTGCCGTCATCCATGCACTATTTCGCTCTGCAAATCTGCGGGATAAAAGTTTTGACTTGCCGTGGTGCAAAACTCCGGTGACGAGTATTGCGCCAGCAATTGGATGCATTTCTTGTTCCATCCTCCCATCCTACTCGGGATGCACTCACTGTCAAGACAGCAGTATATTGCCTCGTTCGCTTGGAGTCAGACGGGCGAGCACACTCTTTTCTACTGCATCGCTCACCACGAGCCCCACCTTGCGTCCACGCATACGCGACTCTTCATGCTTCTGTCGAGCAAGCCCCACTATCGTCTGTGCCCTCGAATTAACGCGCGGCCTGACCACACGTATCTGTCGCTCGCCATATATGGCAGCCTGCACCCCGGTTGGGAGCTGGGTAAAAAGATGAGTCATGTTCTCCCATATCCGTGTCTGCTCTACTATCGAGCCCTTATTTTCTCTGAGTTTACGCAGATACTTTCGCTGACGATTAAAGGCCGTATACAGCTCACGCGTCGTTGGTGCACTCATATGCATGAGCCTACTCCTCACGCGGAGCTAAGTCAAACAAAAGCGCCCCCGATTTCTCGGGGGCGCTTGAGGCCAAAACTAAATGCAAATCCTTGGAACAAGTAGTACTACTTGTGGTTCGCGATTTCGTTTCGTGTCTTCTCGATAAAGCGAGCTGCCGCTTCTTGACCACCAAGACCAAAAGAAAGGCCGAGTGCGAGCGCGATAGCGACGACGATACCGGTGAAGAGTGTGTTGATGAGGTCGGGTGCGATCTGGAGCTGTCCGAGCGCTGCAAGGATAGCAAAAATCCAAATAGCCCACTTAACTACTGAGCCAGCAAAGTTTGCTGACTTTACCTCCGCCGCGCGTGCTGCGCCACCAACGATGTTCTTTGCAACTTCTGCAACGAATGCACCGACGATGATAAAGAGCGCTGCAACAATTACCTGCGGGAGGTAGAAGAGGACAACGTTCTTAATGAAATCGTTTACCTGATCGAGCCCAAGGACATCAAGTGATGCAACGAGGAACGCGACGATAACAAACCACTTAACCAACACGCCAATAAGCATGCCGGTGTTCAAGGTAAAGCCAGCGCGTTCAACCGCGTCGTTAAGACCAGTCGACTTCAACGCACCGTCAATCTTCAATGAACGGAAGATTTGTTCAACAACCTTCATGAGGGCGGTGCCCACAATCCAGCCGATGACAAAGATAATAATAGCGATAACAATGTTTGGGAGGTACGCGATGATACCGCTCCAAAGGTTGACAAACGATGTCCGAAGAACGTCTGCCCATGTGTTAATAATCATGATGGGAATGAATACTTAAAAATAATAATGTTGGGGGTCTGCACCCCACCCCTCTATTCTAACAGCTGGGGGCACACCCCTAACCGGGCTGGGGACAACCCCCTCCTCTCGGGACAAGTTAGTTCTTGCTCCCTAAAATACGGCCAACGACCACACGGTGCTTAAAATCGAGGGTGTCCCGTATCAGGCGGTCATACGCCTGCTTTCTATCCTCATACTCCTTAAGCTCCATGATGGCGTAGCGGATGGGCACTGCGGAGAGCGCCTCAACCTTTTTAACAGCGAGCTTCAACCCCTGATCTTTTGGTCGACGTGTGACAATCAATAAATCGAGTGGACTCCGTGTCTCATCAGCGAGAAGCCCCGCCGCGACAACATGCGTCACACCAATTATTTTTTTAAACGCGTCCGCTATCTCGTCATCGGTTGGTGTCGTCGCATCTTCTAGAAACGTGCTGATTTCTGGAGCGAGGACATGCTCGGTATTCCACTCATACGCTGTCCCCGTCCTACTTGAACGTGCGAGCACCATATCCATACGCGCCAAAGAGCGGAGCTCGCTTAACACCTTTGGGCGCGACGCACCGACAATGGGTGCAACATCAGCAGCCGCTACTAATGCACCGGGCTGGGCGGAGAGAAATTTGACAATCTTGGTGCGGAGTGGAGAAGAAAAAATCTTGGCAATCGTTGCAAACATGATCGCATTGTACCCCCCATCCTCCATAAAACCAAAAATCCACAACCTGTGGATTGTTCTGCCACAAAAAGCGTGACTAAGCAATCAATGCATCCGATGATCGATACGCAGATCAGTGCCGGTTCGTGTCTTGTCTATTCGTGCGAGCACTCCCTGTGCCGCACTATGTTTCTGTACGAACGTAAGATGCGTAAATAGCCGCCAGAGCGCCTTTCGACGGGCTTTAGAGTCACTTACCGCATGCGTTCTGGTAAAGCCACTAACTTCTTTTACAAATTTATTTCTCATACTTCGCTTTCTGAATCATCGATAATACATACCGAACGTCGAGTCCCTCGTTCCATCCCTCCATAAACTTTGGATTCTTTTCTTGGGTCGGACCAACATTCATGCCATCTTTACCGGCCCACCACCCGCGTGTATAGGAGCGCCCGTCTATATCAATACTCTCTCTTTCCATACTGCGAGAGTACCACGTGGTGAACGATAAAACAAAACACCCCTGAGGGGGTGTTTTTGAAAGCCAGAGAGTGATTGTTAAACCAACTCGACTTTTGCGCCTGCCTCCTCGAGCTTCTTCTTGAGGTCGTCAGCGTCCTCCTTCTTGATATCCTTCTTAAGCTCAGAAGGTGCTGCGTCGACGAGATCCTTAGCCTCCTTAAGGCCCAAGCCCATCGCCTCCTTAACAACCTTAATAACAGCGATCTTTGTTGCACCACTGTCTACAAGCTTAACGGTGAATGTCGACTTTGCTTCGCCGGCGTCTGCTGCTGGACCTGCTGCGACTGCTGCAACTGCCGTTGCAGAAACACCCCACTTCTCTTCGATAGCCTTAACGAGCTGGTTCAACTCCATCACGGTCATCTTTTCTACTGCTGCGATTATATCTTCTTGATTCATATATTATGCTTTCGTTTTTGCCACTTCACTCAATGCGATTGCAAAGCGTTGAATGGGCGAATTAATAACGTTAACGAACATGCCGCGGAGGACTGGTGTCGGCGGTATCAGTGATACGCCCACAACCTCTGCCATCGACAAATACTTTTTATTGATAGCACCACCGAGGTATGCGATCTTTCCCTTCATCTTTTTAACGAAGGTTGCAAGGCCGCGTGCTGGCGCTGTCACATCGTCGCCCTCTGTAAGGTAGACGAGTGCTACTTCGCCCGGCAGGTCAGGCATATCGCCCTCGATACCTTGGCTGTCTAATGCTCGCTTTAACAACGTCTTTTTAACAACGGTGTATTTAACGGCATCTTTCTTCAGCTCGGCGCGGAGACCATTGACCTCTGCGACCGTAACCTTGGTGAATGACACAAAGACAGCTGACGCTGACTTGCTCAACGCGTCAGTAACAGACGCGATGATTGACTCTTTTTTAGCTCGTGTAATTGCCATAGTTTTATTTTCTACAGCACGAAAAGTTGACGGGAGGTCGACCTCCCCCGACTTCGGTAGGACTTATATGCCTACTGTCTCTAGTCGTGCTAGTTAGGACTATACCATGCGGCACGCTTCTAGCGCAAGAAGTACAAAACGGCGAGGGCGGCGAGAATAATAAACGAAAAGGCCAGCAAAAAGCGATAGAACCCTTCTGTAAAAAACTTATTCATGTATACCCATACTACTATCCCCTTCAAGCGCATGCCCCACATCAGACCCCATCAGCGCAAAGTACGCGATGACACCTATAATACCGACGATAACTACCCCACCGAGCGGCATAAGCCATCCTCCTGATTTTAAGAACCACTCTCGCATATGCTTATTGTGCCTTGAGTCGTGTGATTTCTTGTTCGACTATCGAGATAGCGGTAGTATCTCCTCCTGCACGTGCGCGCACGAGCGCTCGTCCAAACGCAGCTTCAGCGCTCGCTTTGTCGCCCATCTGCACATAGTACTGTCCTAAAAGGAGCGACGGCTGATAGGTGTCGATGCTTTTTTCTGCTGTGATAAGAATGTTTGCTGCGGCGGTGGTCCCCGTTTTAAAGCCACTGGTGTACAACACATAGAGCTCCTGGTACGGAGTAAAGTCGAGTGGGTTGCGGGTAATTGCAGAGAGAAGATAGCTCTCTGCCTTTTGGTAGTCCTTCTTCTGGTACATATACATCTTGCCGAGATTGGTCGCGGCCAAGTTTGATGCAGGGAGCGCATCATTCAAAAACTGCCACACCTCGTGTGCCGCTTCATAGTCCCCTGCTTCTAAAAAGATGGTCGCGCGTTCAAACCAGTAGGCGCCGTTTGATTTATCCTGTGTGAGCGTTGCAACAACGGCGTTCATGCGCGCGATAAGATTTGTTTTCTGCTCAGCTGATACGGTACCGATAAACGCGATTTCACGAGTAAGTGACGGGATAAGTATCCGTCGCATCGTCGGTGCCCCTTCATCTGGGTACGACACATCGACCGAGACATCACCCTTACCATCGATGAGTACGGGACGAGGTACTACCTCTCCGGTCGGTAAAATCTCAAGTTTGTAATCCCCCGACGCGGTGCCTCCGGTGGTGTCAATTGCTACCGGCGCCTTTGTGCCAGCGGCCGGACGCCACATAAAAAATGATACGCCCGCAATAACGAGTAACACGACGAGTACTGCAACAATAACAAATGTTTGATTTGATGTGGTGTGTGTGTTTTCTTCCATATACCACATTGTACTTCTTTTATGCCCAAATACAAAAAACCTCCCCGAAGGGAGGTTTTTTGTTGGACTATCCGGACTAACTCAAACTAGTTTGAGCGAGTCTGAACAATACCACTCGACGGCAATCCGTTGACACCAAATCCGTTTGTGAAGTCTGACGACGAAACCGTCGGAGACGTAGACGTATTTGGAGACCAGATGAAGTTCGATGCCGCGGTTAGCTGCGTTGGAGTGAACATACCCACGTTCTTTGAAAGTGGGAATGCTGAATCTCCAAGGAGCTTGGTCGCAACAGACGAACCTGTCGATACACCAGCGAGTGATGCGCGTACCTCGAAGTAACGAGTCTGTCCTGCTGGAATAGTCACGACGGTATTGTTACCGGTTGAATTCTGAGCAGGGATGTAGACGTTACCCGTTGATGACGCAGTCATCGCGGTGTTGTTAAGGAGACCACTCGTGCCGACACCAGAAACACCCTGTGAGTAGGACGAATCAGTGTATGCGAACACCTGGATGTTGGTTGCAGTCGCTGTTGATGTAGCGATGTTCAACATGATAGATGCGAGCGATACGTCACCCTTAGCATCTGCAGAAACTGTGAAGCGGAGAAGCTTACCGTCAACAACTCCTGTTGATGAGAGTGAGCCCTGAGCTACAGTTGGAACAGACTTGAAGAGACGGAGGCCAGTAGTAGTAGCCTGATTCGCAGAACCGCCGATTGTAACGACAGTACCAGAATCAACACCTACGCCCTCTGAGCTCTCATGGCCGATGCGGAGGTTATCACCTGCGACACCTGGCTGTGAGGTACCCTGAGCTGAAAGGTCAGCCTTAACTACCAAGAGCTTGTCCGTATCCTTTGGCAATACTACAGTCTGAGACAACGTTGCCGTTGCTGAGAGAGAGTTACCAGTGAAGAATGCATCACCGAGGAATGTAGCACCGTCATAAATCGAAGCCTTGAGGACGTCGGTTGATGATGCGAATGCTGGATCGATGATCAATCCTACCTTTTGCAAGGTCAATGCTTCGTTAGAAGCCTTGAACTTGAACGTACCCAAGGTAACGCCAGTTGCGCCGGTGTTACCGACAGCAGCGAGTGTGTACGAAGGAGATGACGAGTCAAGTGCAAGAGTTGCAGATGGAGCAGCGATAGTCACGACGATAGCGTTGTCGGTTGCATCTGAACCTACAATTGTGTTAGACGAGCCAACACCAGTGAAGGTAAAGGTAGACGCAGCCTGAACATCCCACGTGAATGTCGAAGCGTTATCTGCACTTGCTGAGATATTACACTTCATCGCGAGAGACTTAACGCCGCCCTTCGTGATCGTGACAGGATTGTCGAGGACAATCGTGCCAGTGAAGAATGGGTTTGATGAAGTCGCTGTTGATGAAGATGGGTTCAAGACGTTTGATCCAGAGTTAAGTGCAGTTGTACCGTCGAAGAGCTGACAAGCTGAAAGCTTGGACTCATCGCCAGCAAATGAACCGCCGCCCACGAGCTGGACTGGAACCGATGAGAATCGGATGTCCTCACCAGATTGTGAAGCGTCGAACTGGAAGTTAACCATCGTGACACCAGAACCGCCTGACACCAACGTTTGTGATGCAGGAGTTGTAGCGCGGCCGATGATAACTGAACCGCCCTTGATCGTCATTGTGTTCATCGTAATCGAAGTTGAGAACGATGAGAGTGAGATCGAGTTGCCAGTAGTGTCACCCTTGATGTTCGTCCATCCTGAACCAGGAGTGGTCGACAATACAACGGTTGAACCTGACACGGCGCCGGTTGGGATCTTACCACGGAGGGTATAGGTCTTAGGGCCGGTTGGGAACGTAACAGAATCAGAGAAGACAATAGACTGAGTAGCACCAGTGGTAGTTGCGTCAACGGGACCCGCAACAACAGCACCGTTCGAGTCAACCAAAGTGACGTTCGTGAGAGCGGCACCAGGAGAAGTCGAGAACGTAATACCGAATACCATAGACTGTACAGTCATAGCCTCACCCTTGATGTCAGTCTTGAATCCACCAAGCGGCTGATTCAAAACGTTAACAGCAATGTTCTGAGCAGGAACCTCTGTTGCCTTGCTGATAGTAGTAACCGCAGCTCCAGTCACAGTGATCTGTGTAGCGTAGAGATACGGAGTACCATTAGTCAAAGTCAACGAACCACGGCTCGATGGTACAGATGAAACGCCAGCTGTAGGTGAGAGTCCGTAGCCATAGGTCTTGCCAGAGAGGAAGATGTCAGTAGTCTTGTCGATGTCAAAGATAACCGTACGACCCGAAGCGTTCGAGCCGATAATGTCTCCCTGAACATAGACTTCAACCTTTGAGCCCTTTGGAATGGTGATACCAGAACCAAAGTTTGCCCAGACATACTTGCCGTCTGCTGACCACATAGCGTCATAGAGTGTACCGTCGATACCGATCTTCAAGTTTGCAAGATCGTTCTGTGATACTGATCCAGTCTGATTGAATACAATCGACTTAAGGATCATGTCCTCAGCTGAACCAGCAGTGATATTGAATCCAACGAACTTGTGGCCCGTTGTTCCAATTTCCTTGTTCTGGTTCGAGTTAGATGCGTACGCGTTTGAAGACGACACAGTAACCTGACCGATGATCAAGGTGTCGTTGATGGTGTGATACGCGCCAACGATTGGGAGTGAACCCGAAACGGTAGCGGTAGTATCAACGCCGACGACCTGGATAGCAGGAGTCTGACCAGCGTAACTGGTGAGAGAGCTAGCCATGTTACCTGCGATCACGAAGGTCTTTGAGGTACCTCGAGGAATGACAACCTTTGAGCCAACCTTAGTCTGGTTGTTCGAGTTGAAAGTCTTCGAAGTGCCAACCTGTACGTTTCCATCGGTTTCGTTAACAAGAACGACACCGTTGAATGCAGCATTGTTTGCTCCACCGATACGCTCAACGTTGATACCGTTGATAGTGACGTCGCCGTCATTACCTGCGGTAACTACGATACGCGTAAATGGAATGCGAGAAGCATTTTTTGGAGCAAGTCCGTTTGCTGGCTGTGTACCCGCCATAACCGAGAGGCCTGTGCCTGATGGAGTTGGGGTTGATGGACCAGTCGTTGAGTTACATGGGAATGCAGCTCGAGACTTAGGACCAAAGTAGCCAGCAGCTGGGGTGATGCCCGCTGCTTTTTGCCATGCTGCGACTGCAGCTTGTGACTGGGCACCAAAGTAGCCAGTAGCACCTGCTGGAATCGAGTAGCCTGCTGCAATGAGCGCCTGTTGAAGAGCGGTCACGTCAGCGCCTGTTGCACCCAACGTGAGATCACGTGTGAATGAGCATGAGCCTGTGGTCGGCGTTGAAGGAACTGAAGGCGTAGTGCCGTTCAGTGATGCAGTTACGTTGGCAACCGTCGTCGCGTCCGCGCCGAACGATTGGAGCAACGAGATGATAGCTGAGATCTGCGTCGAAGTGAGCGCTGCTGCCTCAGCACGAGGAGCAACAACTGCGAACGCGATACCAGCCACCAACGAAATCGCAACTACTGCAGATGCGATTCTCGTAAGTGAGTGAGTAAGAGTCATAACCTAAAATAATTCGTTAGTAATTCTTAAGCTAATAAGCACAACTAATTTTCCATAACCTTTGCACGCGCACAACAACATAATACGCACAAAGGATGATGGCCAAAAAAATATATATTCGAGCGTTCGTCCAACCGTGATGGGAATGTGCTTCAGTTCGGTAGTAATACACTACTTTGTAATTCGAGATCCGTATATGCAATTTTCAAAGTACACGAATCCTACGCCCGAAAATCCCGAGAGTAGGTATAGCCAGTATACCTTAGGCCGGACCCTTATATATAAGAGTGGCAAGGACTGGCATGTGGATATACTTTACCAATGCAAAAAGCCGTATTAACGGCTAACGCTGAAGGTTACAGTAGTACCCACACAGAGGGTAGTATACAGAATATGAGGGCATATTGCAACCAAAGGCTATTCTAGCGGTTCAGACAATGGCACCCCCTTTGAAGCCAGTTTGTATGTCGTCCAACGCTTATCGCCCTCTTTTACCAGGGTCCCGTCCTGAACCATACTCATAAGTATCCTCTGGGCAGTTTTATTGGACATATTTGATAGAACTGTCATCACATCGTTAACACTAACCTTGTCCTTTTTAGAAAATAAGCTTAATATTTCGCTTTTTCTAGAATCACCAACTACCTGTCTTTTTGATTCAATTTTAACTGACGAAGCATTCTGCTTTTTATATCCAATGTCCTTTATACTATCTTTATTTCCCAATGCAATATCATGTGTCCTTGATGAAATAATTGTCCCTTTGTCCTTTATATAAAAAGCGAGAGCTGCATACTCATCAGCTATCATCTTTGCATTCATATTGGATATGAGACCCGCAGTTTGTGCCGTGTCCAATAGAGCTGCTATTTCAATAGACAGTACCGCAGGCTTTATCGACTCACCCATCAAATTATCTCTATTGGTCACTGACTCAAGTACGTTGATTGATAACATTCTAAGTCTTGTCCGTATAGGTTCTGTATTGGACATGAGAGATGTGACTACGTGAATTGCAGAGGAAAGGCGCTCAGATTTTTTAACGACATACTCGTGCTGGTCATTAGCGAAGAATGTCTTAAACTGACCTGTCGTATTAAGTGTCTGATAGCCTTTTTTAACTGCTGGCTTATTGTCCATGATGTGTCCTTTTGAAGTTTCGGATATTTTTGACCCTTATGCTTGAGCCTAGTTTAGTCTTTTTGAGCTATTAGTCAATGGCACATATGTCTCTTTATGTTGTCTAATTGCTCACCCCTAGGGTATAGTGCTTTTTTCTAATTAAAATTTGCACGTCTCAACTGTGAATTGTTGATGAGTGATACACTTGTATAGTGTCAAATAAGAAGAATAAGAAGGATAAGGAGGCGAAACAGTCGCGACTTTCAGTGCCAAAGCTTGGCGTTGGACAGGAGACCAAGCGAAGCATTTTAGGCATCCTCGCGTTTGTGCTTGCTGCCCTCTTTGGGGCGGCGCCACTTGGTTTTGGCGGCGTAGCGGGCACCACACTGCACTCATGGTTTGTATCTCTGTTTGGTGTTGGCTATTACCTTCTCCCTATCGCACTTGCTTTTCTTGGCTTTGGTTTGTTTCGTGGCGCTGCAACTGAGGGTGAGCCTATCGGTCACGGTAAAACCATTGGTGCGGCTGTCCTCTTTCTTGCAGGCACTGCCATACTTTCAATAACGATAGACCGCGGTGGAATTGTCGGTGGGTGGGTTGCACTCCCCTTTTCACTTCTTTTTGATTACATTTTTGGCACCATCATCCTTTCAGCAATCGCCATCATCGGCGCACTTATCGCACTGGATACACCGCTCGTCCTCCCGCGTTTTATGATGCCCGCGTTTCTACAGAGAAAGCAGGTGGTTGGTGTGAGTGAAAACGTCACCCTGATTAACCCCGACAAAGAACCGACCGTACAGTCATGGAACGATGAGGCACCCGTTGAACCAGCGCCCCCCGAGCGTGTCATGCAACAACCTCTTAAA
>JBDKFU010000039.1:0-14526 GCA_039798565.1 Candidatus Parcubacteria bacterium | reverse complement strand
CTTAAAGATATATAACCTATGGCTGATGCACTCGTCATTAAAGATGTCACAAAAAAATATGCCTCGGGCACCGAGGCGCTTAAGGGCGTATCGCTCACCGTACCTGAAGGTGACTTTTTTGCACTCCTCGGCCCTAACGGCGCCGGCAAAACAACACTCATCGGTATCGTCACTGGCCTCGTCTCAAAAACAGGTGGTAGTGTCTCAGTCTTTGGACATGACACTGACACCGACACGAACCTTGCAAAAGCGCAGATTGGCCTTGTTGGACAGGAAGTAAACTTTAACCCGTTTGAACGCCCTATCGATATCGTTGTAAACCAGGCAGGGTACTATGGGGTACCCCGATCAGAGGCTCTGCCACGTGCTAAAAAAATACTCGAGGATTTAGGTCTTAAAGACAAGATATATGGCACAGCTATGGCGCTCTCTGGCGGTATGAAGCGACGTCTCATGATTGCACGCGCACTCATCCACCAGCCACGCTTTCTTATCCTCGACGAGCCAACTGCTGGCGTCGACGTAGAGCTTCGCCGCTCTATGTGGGAGTATCTTAAGGGCCTTACCTCGAACGGACTCACCATCCTTCTCACGACGCACTATCTTGAAGAAGCAGAACAGCTTTGCAAAAATGTCGCCATTATTAACAAGGGCGCCATCGTCGCGTCGGGGACCATGGCTGAGGTTCTTGCACTCCACGACGGCATGGAGGAGACGACAGCATTCAGGGGTGGCAGACTTGAAGAAGTGTTTGTTAAGCTCACTCAGGAAAACCAAAAATAAATTCTATGCCATTTGATAAACTCTTTGTCTCCTACTACACCATCATCCGCAAGGGCATGGTGCGTGTTGTGCGTATCTGGCCGCAGACCATCCTCCCATCATTGGTCACCTCAGTCCTCTACTTCACCGTCTTTGGTACCATCTTGGGCTCACAGATTGGTAATATCAACGGATTCACCTACATGCAGTTTGTGGTGCCGGGGCTTGTGATGCTCGCGATTATCACGAACGCCTTCACTGACGTGGCGACCACGTTCTTTGTTTCAAAATTCTTTGCACGCTCTATCGATGAAATATTAGTGTCGCCGACGCCACCGTGGGTCATTATCGCTGGCTTTGTTTCTGCAGGCGTCTTTCGCGCGGCGATAGTCGGCGCGGCGGTATTAATCGTCTCGATGATATTTGCACTCCCGCACCTTGCACACCCGCTGGTCATCCTCTACTTCTTCTTACTCTCATCAATCATCTTTGCACTCGGAGGCCTCATCAACGGCATCTATGCGAAAAACTTTGACGGCATCACCATCATCCCGACGTTTGTCCTGACACCGCTCGTATACCTCGGTGGCGTCTTTTATTCTGCAAACTCGCTCCCGCCATTGTTTCAGACGCTTACGTACTTTAATCCCGTGTTTTATCTTATCAACGGATTCCGCTACGGATTCCTTGGCTTCTCAGATGTGTCGCTCTGGACTGCGTCTCTCGTCCTCCTTGGACTCACCGCGATATTTATTGTTATTGCACTCTACCTCCTTAAAACTGGTCTTGGATTGAAACAGTAGCATCAACACGCGCTCCGGCGTTACGTCTGCGCGCCCCACCTCTATAGATTGGCTTTCGCTTTTTCAGCACTAACTCCTGATTACCTGCTGGCTCTTGGTGCACGTTTTGTAACAAACGATTCCACTTGTCTTGTCGCGACATGCCTGGGGCGCCCTCTGGCGTACGCATCATGCCCCCACTATACCAGCAAAATGACTAACAAAAAAAAACCCCGCCGAAGCGGGGTTAGTTTTACAGTTATGCCGTAATGCGCGACCCAGCCTTTGACAGTGGCTTTGGTTTATTCAACCAGCGAGTGATTTTAAATAGGCCGGCGATTGCCATACCGAGAGTAGCAGCAAGAGCGGCAATGACAATATATGGCGTTGCAAAGCTTATAAGAGCCGCTACACCAGCCATCTCTAATACCACCTTAAGCGCGCCAGCAATAAGCCCGATATAGAAGTAACCTCTGAGCAACTGCTCGTTTGCTTTCTGATTTCGTCTGTATTCTTTCATTTCTGCGTTGTAATGCGGGTTAGGTTCAGTCCCCGTAGAAACTACCGTCCGAACATCTTTAAAGCCTGGAGCAGCATCTGCAGTAGCTAGGATGACAGGCTGTTCAAGAAGCTTAGATACGAGTACAGGTATGCGCTCCTCTGCTTTTGCACGAACCTCGTTAAAAGTCACCGTTTTTCTCTCAGCTTCAGCATTAAGAGTCAACTTATCTTTTGTTAGTTGTGACATATATTTAAATTATGGCCTTTTGGGGCTCTATGTGTAAGTATAGCATATCCTTGACTTTTGTCAATAAATGGGGTAGATTGTGCAAATGAAAAAGTACGAGTGTAAAACCCCACCCCAAAACGAGACAGTGCCGAAGAAGCGCTCTCTAGAGGGTCGCACTACAGGCGAGAGGCTCGTTATAGAGGCTGAAACGTATCTTAACGAGCCGAGGGGTGAGTCTGCCCCGCCTGTAGTCACGCACGCCTTTAACGGCCGCATCCGCCCAGAAAACCCCGACCCCAACTCGAGTCAAAACACACCTTACGAGCGACTCTGGCACAGTGCCGTCTTTGGTATCACGGGCGCAGCACTTCTTACAGCTGGCTTTTTGGTCGGCGGTGGGGTCGCAATCGGTCTTGGCCTTGCAGGCACTCTTTTTTCTACTTTTGCACTCGCTCGATTTTTATCTGTGGTACCCGCCTCTGCCGCAGAAAAAATTATTCTTGCGGCAGGTGTTGGAATTTTAATCGCGGCGGTGACCCCATACATTACTGCAACATTTTTGTTTATTCAAATCGGACTGATGGCTGCTGGAGTAGTAGCTGGCAGACGCCTTAAACTCCCGAGCAAAGAATAGATTATTTCTTTGGTTTAGTTTTTTTTGCTGAACCTGCTTTTACAATACTATCGGGACTCACTATTTTATGCTTGTAGCCGGGGTGTTGGATGTTCACCACTATTCGCTCTGACTTTGTAAAGTTGTTTTCGTCAAACCAATTTGCCCTTTGGATAAAGATACCCTTTTTCAGTTTTCTAGAAATGATGCGCGAAATGCTTGCTACCCTCCAGCCGGGGTGACCCGACATTTCCTGCGTAGTGCTGTCTCGCTTCCCATTGATCCAAAGGGTCACTGGATCATTAATCCGTATCACATTGCCATTGGCATCAAGTGTTTGCTTCTCAGCTCTACTCATCGCTTGACGCTACCATATTTTTATACTTTTGTCTAACAACGCAACCTGGCGATGATGCCGTTGGGCAGGAGGCGGTGCAGAACCGAATATTGACAATACATAAATAAAATGGTACACTACCCCGAAATATATGGACGAAAGAGCACAAGGGTTTTCAGGTGATGTATACGAGAGAACTGCCGCTCGCGACGAAAAGCATGCGCTACGCTCCTCAGAAATAGCTATCCCCCTCCAGAACCGCGCAGCAGAACTCGTCGACGCGACACTGAGCACAAGACACGAAGCAAAGTCTCAGTCATTTCTTGAACGGTGGCAGACGGGCATTAAATATGTACCCGAGAAAGAGGTCCCTCCCCTGCCGAGGAACGGCCGCACGCACTCCACGATGAGGATCGCGGGATATTTTGGAGAATTTCTGCGTCGTGTCGGTAGGGTCGCGTATCACTCAGCAGGTGCATCTGTGCCTATGTTTACGACGGCAGTTGTTGCTGGCATCGCCGCGTTTCTCCTCATGGGGGGTGAGTCAACACTTGGTGTCGCACTTGGCTTTTCAGCGCCCCTACTCCTTGGAGTACTCGTTGGTGCTGGGGTCGTAGGAATTTTGATCTATAGAAGTCTTTTAGATAGAGACAAGTTTGGATTTGGGCCGCACAAACCGTCTCGCGAGGATAGAACACGTAGGGGTGTGTCTTTGCATAGACCTGGTTTCTATGCAAAAAATGACGAAAAAGAAAACGCGGGATACTACTATCTTGCTGAGAAATCCGTGCGGAAGCGACAGGTAAAAAAAGTGACTAATCGGATCGCTGAGATACGGACAGTCGAAGAAATGAAAAAAATTACTGACGACCCCAACTACATGATGGAAGAAGGAACCGGCGGTCACTGCACGGTGCATAACGGCAAGATATACGTCGTTCTTGAAAAATTTAAGTTCAGGATATACAGAAAAAACAAACCTGCTGAAACGAGATTCAACTATATCAATTTGAACTTGGGGCTGTTTAAAATATACGTTGAGTGGGGCGGTCGGAGCAGATACTCGCTCGCCCACGAACTGGGGCACGCGATCGAATTCTATTCTCGCGGTAACACGGGCCAGCTCAGCCAATTCCATGCAACCAGACTGCCACTCATGAACGATATGGTGCGCTTAGTGCTCCAGGGCCTCCCGCACTCGTGGTTCCACGACAATACACCAGAACCCCTTGAGCCACCAAAAGAACCAAAGGAGAATGCGTGGAAAATTACTAAAGAGAGGTATAAAAGAAAATATGCTGAGTACGAACGCAAAGTAAAGAAACAAGAGCATTGGAACTATGAAGAACTTTTTGCAGAAATGGTCGCTCTGTACCTCTTAAGACCAGAGTGGCTTCGAAGACAGAACCCTGAAGCAGCGGATCTAATTCGAAATCTAATTCATAACTCCCCGATGGCGAAGCACCTCATGCTTCGATAGAAAGAATGAGATTACACTACTTGCTCCATCTACCAAAAATCCCGGCGGGGAGAAGACGGCGCGGGGCCGAGTCTACCTGAGAAATGAGCATTGGTGGCGGCTTGGCCGGTGACTCCTCGATGGTGAGCTCTCCTATCTCTACCTCGCCACCACGGGCCATTTGAAGCCCGAGCAGGTTATGTTTAAGCATAAGTGGTGAGTAGCCAGACGAGTAGCCAGAGATAAGTACAAAGCTGGCGTCAGGTGACAACAACTTTTCAATATTCTGCATGAGCGGGAGAAAAGATTTTTCTATCTTCCAGAGTTCGCGCTTTGGCCCATGACCAAACGCTGGCGGGTCGAGAATGATGCCATCGTACACGCTGCCCCGCCGCACCTCACGAGCGACAAACGCCGACACGTCGTCAACGATGTATCTAATCGATGCGTCCCCCACTTCAGACAATCGCGCGTTCTCGCGTGCCCACTCGACTGCAACTTTTGATGCATCAACGTGTGTCACCTCGGCGCCTGCCTGTGCCGCCGCGATAGATGCTGCGCCAGTGTATGCAAAAAGGTTTAACACTTTTGGCGTTTTCTGTTTTTTAACCTGAGTACGTATCCACTCCCAGTTTGTTAGTTGTTCTGGAAAGACGCCAACGTGTTTAAACGAGGTGAGTCGCACCGACAGCTTCATGCCGCCAAAATTGATTGGCCATGATTTTGGAAGTGCTTTGCGTTCGCGCCAGGTACCCTTCTCGCCCTTTCGCTCATAGCGGGCGTCTACGTGCCGCCACTCTATGGCTGGGATACGCCGTGCCCACAGAGCCTCTGGGTCTGGTCGCGCGACTACAACCTCGCCAAAGCGCTCTATCTTCTCCCCCTCGCCTGTGTCGAGGAGCTCATAGTCACTGTCTGCCCTGGTCACTAATGTCGTCATGAGGACAGTGTAGCAAGAATACAAAAAACCCGCTTTGGGTTGTGCTCCAAAGCGGGTCTTTTGAAATGTCTCTGCCTGACTATCGTGTCACGCAGATAATAGCTGCATCCGGAATCGCATTTTCATTTGCGGCCTCCGGAGCACATACGGTGACGCGACCATTCGCATTTTGCGCAACATAGTACTGTGCGGCCCCAGCTCCATTTGGCTCTGATGGCAATGCTGGTATATACGTCGGGACAAGACATCCAAGATTACCTGATTCGTCGCCAAGAGCAGAAGTTCCCATGTTCGCAGTAATCGTGGTTGTTGCAACTGGTATCTTATCGCAGTGATTTGAAGAACCGAACGTACCCTCAAAAAGGCCTTTGTTGTCAGCAATGCGCTGGCCAATACCATTCAAGATTGAGTTTACATTTGCGGTTCGCTGCGTGTTTCGTGACTGTGCAAATTGCTTTGCTGGGTTAATCGCGATGATGACGATTGACGCCAAAATAGCGATGATACCGATGACCACGAGGATTTCAATAAGTGTAAATCCGCGAGCTCCTTTTGTTAAATTTGACTTCATTTTTTTCTAATTTTTAATTAATATATGGAGCTTCCACCTAGTGGCTCCGGCACTATATCTCCTTCCACGACCCGATGTCAATCGCGGGCGGCGGAGGCGGAGGTGGTGGCGTAGGGATAGGGACATCATCCAAAGTTATGGTGCAATTTAGTACCGTGCCGGCGACCATGGTGCCACTCGCGCAGGACGCGGGCGAGATGCTCATGGAGTACCCCTCGTGTGAGCCGTTAATCCCGACAGTGTACGTATGGAGGTTTTGAACGATGACCGATGAGCCAGGTGGTGTCTCATTTCCTGCAAACTGGATGATGGCACCACTGTCATCGATGACAGAAATAAAATCAGAAGCATGCTTGTTGCCTGTGCCACTGTCATTAACCACGTTGGTGAGTACATTAATGGTGCCTGACGTCGGTGTCGTCACAATGGGTGGCGCTGCAGCTGCGGGACAGACCTTTGCGCCAATGTGGTCAAAGATGCCATCCATGTCAGCAGACGTTGGCGAGATGAAAAAGTTGTCACCGTCACCGTTCTCTGTCAGTGTTGTGTAGTACACGCGCACAGGTATCGAATCGAGATAGAAGTCTCGCGTCCCCGCACTCGAGTTCATCGTCACGCGCACAACAAAGTTTGATGACGAGAAGTCGCCCACTGACCACGTGCGCCCCCATGTGTCAGATGAGCCACCAATCGTACCAACGTGTGATGTGTTTGTCGACTCGCCGCTATCACTTCGTGAGACACTCGTCCAACTGGTGCCGCCATTCCATGAAAGAGTAACGGAGAGGTCAGTCGAGTTTCCCGTAGCATCTACCCACCAATTTGGCTCGACAACTATCCCATTAATTATCGCGTTTGGCGGAAGTGCGGTGAGGTCATAGCCAAAGAAGCGATGCCGGTCCCCCGCGCCATCGGTATTTTCTGCAGAAAAGCCGTCGTCAGAAAACGCATTACCCACGTTCACTTCAAAGCCGTTGTTGTCGCCACCAGTGTCCACCGTTTGACCCTGCGGATCACCGATTATATTAGAACTCGAGTTGCCTGAACCGTTTGTCGAGTTGGTGGCGAGAGATGCCAGAAAGTTTTGATTCTCGTTTCCTGTTCCCGCATCTCCAAAGTGTATGGTGAATATTTCCGTACCAGCAGCTTTTGCAGCGTTTGCTGACGCTGTAGCGGCGGCGTTTGCAAAGCCCGAGCTTGCAACAGAATAGTGCATGCGCGCCTCGAGCGTATCAACAACACATGTCGGCCCCGCCAACTCTTGGCTCATGCGGAGGCGGAAAGGGTTTTTTACCTCACCTTCTGTCCACGTGTGACCCCATGTGTCACTTGAACCGCCAAGCGTGTAGGTTGCAGACGACTCTGCTAATGTTGGAGTCACTTTTTTACTTGTCCACGTCACCCCACTGTCCCACGATGTATCAAAGCCGAGTGCACAGTTTTGATGCTGAAATCCTGCCTTTACCTTTACACCATCAACACGCCAGTGCTTGCCTGTGCTACCCGTTGAAGCGTTTCTGAACTTCAAAAGAAACTGTTGGTTGTCGAACGAGGGAGGGATACTTGCCCCCTGTAACACACTCCACGAGCCGCCATTTCCAACAATTGGATGTGATGCGACTTGTGTCCACCCAGTGGAGTTTGCACAATTTGCATCGCTCAGATTAGTATTTGCTTTCACCTCTACATACCCAGTATTCCCTATTGTCGCGTCAGTGTCCCCACGAACAAAATACTCGAGCGATAAATCACTATAACTCGCCGCGCTGACACTTCTACAAATCCACTCTCCTTGATTGATTTTTGCAAACCTGCCACCGTCAGGACTTATTGCATCATTACCTGTCGCTGTAAACGCCTGTGCAACAGTTGCAGAGCCAGACTCTGTCCCCGTCTCCTCCCAATCTACTACGTCGTTGGAAGTACTGAGTGATGCACCGAATGAATCTGACATAAGCACAGCAGTGACCGCGACATCTGCCGGCGACGAATAGCCATTTGTGCGGACCTCTATGCCATCGATGGTTGCACCACTCGGCACTGCACTAAAATCGAATCCGGAGTAGCGTTGCTTACGCGCACCGTCGTCGAGCGCCTCACCTACGCCATACACGCCCGCCGGCTGGGTCCACCCGTCGCCAAGAACGTCATCAGTGTTTGTTGTTGGAAATTTCCATGCGGTCGGTGTTGAGCCACCGCCTGCCTGCGGGTATGTCGCCTCGCCGTCTGATACAAGAATGAGCACCCTCTCCCATGGCTGACCAGTTTGTGGATTGATTGATGTGTCGGCGACTAGCGCTGCTTGTGCAACATCAATTGCAGACGCTATGTTTGTACCACTTATCGGATTTCTCACAATGCCGGCATTTATGAGCGAATCAAAGTTCGAATAGTCGATAGTGAGTCCAGTCAGCAGGTCTGCGGTGTACGGCGCTGACGCAGGGATAGCGCCAAAGCGACCAATCGCCATCTTTGGATTTGGATTTAGTGTGTCGTATAGATTCTTTAATGAAATCGCGGCCGCACGCTCGTTCGCAAGGTCAGTGTCTGTCATACTGCCCGTTCTATCGAGCATCATGACGGTGTTTGCACACGTTGGTGCAGGAGGTGGGTTATCGTCGAACGTGACGGTACATTCTAAGGAGCCCCCGGCCGCGAGCGTCTGTGCGTTGCAGTTACCCGTGTATCCACCAATGTGATAGCCTGATGGCGCAGTACCAGTCAGCGTGTACGAGCCGGGTGCATAGGTTGTGGGGATGCCTTGGAGTGGATTAATCACCGTGGAGCCCTGAGCTAACACCAGTGACGTAATCGGCATACTCGTCAGTCCGCCACCGTCATTATTGATAATAATGACGTTCATTGTTATCTTTCCTGTCGTTGGTGTGTCGTCAAAAGTGAATGTGCACTGCTTTACCTCGCCATCAGCGACGGTGCCCGAACAGCCACTCGTTGAAAGTGTGTACGACGGTATAGCGCTCGCCTGGATGCCGTATGAGCCAGCATCGACTGATACAGTTCGCCAATACACGTCGCCGTCAAATGATGCCGGATATGCAGAGCCGCCGATCGGTACAGTGATATGCGTCGCGTTAGCGCTCGCGCCACCGTCGTCGTCATTAATAATAGCGACGCGGACGAGAATGGTCCCACGGTCGTACGGTGAGGCGGACGGGTCAGTCGCGTCTGCATTTACTTCAAGCGCACTGTATGAGCCGCGAAACTCTCCTTTGGTTCTAATATTAAACGTTTTTTGATGATTGGTCTCGGTGCCAAACGTTACAGATTCTATTGAACACTCGAGTCCTCCACTCAATGTGACGACCGTTGGTGTGGTCACCGTGTACATATAATCCGCTGCGATGTTTAACAATGCCTGATTGATACAACTTTCTGCAAGGCCGTTCGCCGTATGTTTAAACTCACTATAGAGCGCATTCTCGCGTCCAGCAAAGTTAACTGCCGACACTGTTGTGGTGAGCGTTAAGAGCACCGTCGATATAATGATGGCAGAAATGAGCGCGATGTATCCTCGAGGTTCGTACATACTATTTTCGTAGATACTTAGTAGTAGTAAATGTAGCGGTGATGGGCATGCCGTTTGGTGCGAGACTCGCGAGGTCCAACGTTACAGTCACCGATTCTGGATTTGTTCCGCCTGAATAGATATGACTGACACGAATATCAGTGACCGTGACGTTGGTGTTGTTTAACACCTGCGGCGCGCCACTTGCACGAGATATGGTGAGGTCAGTACCGACCACTGCAAACGAGACCGGATCATTACTCGTGTCCCACCGCCGCACCGTGAGCGTATCTGCGTTTGAAACATTAATGCCTGGAGCCTCGATTGCGCGCGCGCCGGACAGTGCCCATTCAATTTTTCCAATTAAAAAGTCTCCTTCTTTTTGTAAATGTGCCTTTGACTCTGAACGACCTGACGACTCAACAATTTGATACACAGCTGTCACCGCGCCACCGATCACAATACCGAACAGGCCAATGTAGACGAGAACCTCAATGATCGTAAACCCGCGTGGTTGTTTCATATTATGGTGCGATGACATAGATTCTGCCTTGATTTGATACATTTGAAGCGGCGTATATGGCGTTCCCCTCGCAGTCTAGTGATACCCCTTCACCTGGAACCGCCAGATTATTGATGTCGGTCGGATTAGTGAGCGTGAAAGACTTTAACAGACCATTCGCGAGCGCGAACACGCGCCCGCTCCGCACCACCAAATCCCAAAGCGAGACACCGAGCTCTACTGCATCGATACTTGTTGGCGCAGACGGCGTCGCGATATTTAAGCGATACAACTCGCTCCCTGACGAAATCGCACGAGCAACGTACAGCTCGTCGCCCACCGCATAGGCGTTCTCGCCATGCGCGTTTGACTGCGGGCCATCAAATACACCTGACAGCGTCGGCGCAGTCGGATTACTGACGTTCAATACTAACAACTCTTCTGGCGAGCCGGTGTCAACGCTCTTAGTAACATACGCATATCCGTTTCTCACCAAAATGTTGGTGACTGTTTTGCCGACGTTGTAGCTCCCAATGCGCGTTGGCGCGAGCGGATTATGCACATCAATAATCACAAACTCGTCACCAACCGTAGCCTCAGTAAGGCCGAGATAGATGAACCCGTCTTTAAACGTAATAGCATTTCCGATACCAGAGCCGGTGTCGCCCTCGACGTTTGGCACTTTGTAGGTACGCTTCAACTCCCACGCTTCAGGTGCAGTCGCTGTTCGTTCAAAGATTTGAAGTTGCCCACAGCGAGTAAACTGACCGTTATCGTCATCACAAGAAACAAAATTTGCATTCACCGCGCTCGCGCCGAACGCATACTTTCCTGCTGATACGACACTCGCGAGACCCGCGACGGTTGAGGTTGCAGAATCAACTGAGGCGACAAGACTCGGTGACGAGCCCGAGGTGTCATACACTAAGAATGTTGGCTCGGGGTCACCAGCTGAACGACGCGCAGCAACAAACAATCGGTCATGATAGGCGTCGATGCCCGCAGCCTCATACGTGCCTGAAATAGTATCTTGTATGTGTGGATCATCCCAATCGCCGGTCAAAATAGACGAGCAGGTATCAGCACCAACTGGGTTTTCAATATTTGAAACGAGCGAGGTCACCGTCGCTGACTGCGGTCGCACACCCACGGACCACGAAACGTTTGCGGTCACTAGTTTTGAAAAATAATTGGGACCGTCGGTGACGGTGACCTCGCTCGTATAAAAGCCATCAGCATCAAGAGCCGGGGCGACCGGGTTAACCAATCTAAAATCTTTTCTCGACAGCGCCTGCATCTGCTCGACCAGAGAGCTCGCCATGCGCTGTGCCTCTGCAGACGTCTCAGAATCAACCAAAATATTTTGACTCGATGAGGTAAGGAGAATGACTGCACCAAGCGCGAGCACAATAATAGTCATCGCGATGAGCATTTCTAGTGTTGAAAAGGCGCGAGTTGGCATGTTCATACTAGTTTGTCCAGGTGACTCTCCCCTCGCTTGTTACATCTATGGTTGATGTTTTACCGCTCACAAATGTGAGAACGATGCTTCCTGGCGTTGCAGCACCTGACAGCTCTGTAAACACAATCTCGGTTGGGCCCGCGACCGTGACGCTGGGCGTCCCGTCGTACACCTGATCAACGCCCGCGTGGCGCGTTGCATACGATGCCCCTTCAAATACGATGTACTGATGATTTGCTGTATCGATGTATACGCCGTGCGCAGATCCATCGGTGCACACTGGATCAAAGCACATATTATTTACTGCCTGTGAGCGGGCGCGATGCAGCGCTGACACCAAAATGTCGCGATCAGATTTAAACAATGTAGCCTCGTACGACTCCCAGCTTAAGAAAAGACCAAACGACGCCACCACACCGACAAGCCCAATGACCATCAGTATTTCTACTAATGTGAAAGCCCTGGCTACCTTATTACGGATTAATGTTCTGTGTGATGCCATAGATGGGCGTAATAATAGAGACCGCGATGAAACCGACGAGGAGCCCCATAATAACCATCAGCGCCGGCTCGATGAGTGCAGAGATGTTTTTGGTAAAGTCGTCGACCTCTGCGTCATAGAGCTCAGACAGGTACACGAGGGTGTTCGACAAGTTACCTGTCTTTTCACCCACGGCGACCATCTGCCCCATCACATCTGGAAAGACCTTACGGCGCTTTGCAAGATAAGTCGAGACGCGCTCGCCACGATTAACTGCATGCGCGAGCACATGGAGCTCATGCTTATAGACCATATTTTTGGTGGTGTCAGCGGTGAGTGGGAGCGCCTCGCTCAGTGTGATACCGCTTTTCAAAAGAAGACCGAGCGTTCGCGAGATGCCCGCCAAGTTATACGCGCGGATTACCGAGCCGAATGCTGGCATGCGCGTCAAAAATTTATGATACTGAAAGCGGATCGAATGTACGCGTGTTATCACCATCGTCATTACAACGAACAAAATGACCATGAGCACTGAGAACGTGAGGCCCCAGTTCTGCAGGAATGTAGAAATGGCGATAACGACACGGGTGCTGAGCGGCAGATCCATATGCATCGACGCGAACACGGGCATAATTTTAGGAAAGAGATACAACATGAGAAACGCGGTGATGCCGAGCGTTGCAACCGCAATGACTGCCGGGTAGACAAAGGCGCCCATGAGCTTCTTTCTGAGCATATGACTCTTGCGGAGTTCGTCTGCAAGATACTCAAGGTTCTGTGAGAGCGTACCAGATGACTCGCCCACCTTAATGATGTTGATGCCAAACTCGCCAAACGTTGTCGGGAAGCGACCAAGACTTTTAGCAAGTGACGTACCGTTTGAAACGTCAGTGATAACAGAACCAAGTACTTTTTTATATCCTGCAGACGCTGACTGCTCGCTCACCATGTGCAGTCCCTCAAGAATCGGCACGTTCGCTTTAATCAAAAACGCGAGGCGCTTTACAAAAAATGTCTGCTCTTTTACAGAGAGACGCGGCGTACCAAAAGAGAATGACCAATTAATCGCGGGTACCGTGGGCATCGTGAGCGCCATGGCGCGAGCATGCGAACGCGTGGCAGCATGTGCAGCGTGCTCATGATGCACTGCTTCGTGTACTGGCTTTGCAGGTGCATGATGCACTGCGTGTGACACATGTGCCGGCTCTGCACGACCACCTGACCTCAGGTCAATCACCCTTTTGAGATACGAGCCGACGGTTGTTACTTTTTTTGCCATACGTTTTTTATTAATTAATCATGAACGACACGAAGCACCTCAGAGACTGTGGTGAGACCCTGGCGCACCTTATCAAAACCATCGTCGAGCATTGTCGACATGCCGTTTTTGATTGCAATGCGCGCGATCTCGCTTGACGATGCATTTTTAAGAATGGCGTCCTTAATATCGTTGTCGGCAACGAGCACCTCGTTCAAACACAATCGCCCCTTAAACCCGCTCATCAAACATTCGTCACAGCCCGCACCTCGCACGATACGCTCGAGTGTATAGCTCGTTGAAAGGGACTCAATCGCACGTTGTTCAGTGTCCGAAAGTGCCACCTCTTCTTTACAGTGATCACAGACACGGCGCACCAATCGCTGGCCAATAGCGACCGCAACCGTCGTGGCGACTAAGTATGGCTCGACACCCATCTCGGCTAAACGTGGAAGTGTAGTCGCTGCATCGTTGGTGTGGAGTGTCGACAAAAGCAGGTGCCCGGTGAGCGCAGTGTTAACAGCAATAGATGCCGTTTCAGCGTCACGAATTTCGCCGACCATAATGATGTCCGGGTCTTGTCGAAGAATAGAACGAAGCCCGTTAGCAAACGTAAGGCCTGTGCGCGGATTCACCTGTATCTGCTCGATGTCGGCGACTGCGTATTCAATTGGATCTTCGAGCGTGACGATAGAGACTTCTGGACGGTTCAACAGCTTCAACAATGTATAGAGCGTTGTCGTCTTACCGCTACCGGTCGGGCCCGTCGCGAGTATCATACCGTTTGGACTACGAATAGCCTTCAACAATTTTGTTCTGTCTGACTCTGAGAAGCCGAGCATTTCAAGCGAGAAGTTTTCTGACGTGTCTTTCAAAAGACGCATCACGATGTTCTCGCCATAATATGTCGGTGCGATGGATACACGCACGTCGACATGGTCGTTGGTCGCCGCGAGCACGAGACGAAATCGCCCGTCCTGTGTCGCCTGGTGCTCGTCGGTGCGCAGCCCCGTCATGACCTTGATACGCGCGATTATTTCTTGATGGATGTCGGTCGGCATGAGGTACGCCTCTTGGAGCACGCCGTCAATACGCAGTCGCAC
>JBDKFU010000038.1:0-4846 GCA_039798565.1 Candidatus Parcubacteria bacterium | reverse complement strand
CACTCACTGAGCTTGAGCTCTCTTTTTTCATAATAGCCCTATCAGCGCTTTTGTTTTATTGGAACAGTAGGCTCAGTGAAATATATTTATTTGGCGTTGGCGTTATTGTTGGTGTCTTACTTGAGGTAGGGTTTCGACTGCTTGGGTATCAGCAGTCGTGGTTGGATGCAAATTTATTTGGTGTACCATTCTGGCTCCCCATTGCATGGGGTATGGGGTTTGTAGTGATAACCCGGGTTGGCGTGTACATTCGTGGCATTACGTTTGACGACTGATGTGGGCGCTACGCATGCGACGCATAAAGCTCTTTTAATTTTGCGAGACCGCGGTGCACTTGGACTGCGATAGCATTTTTACTTTGCCCCGTGATGCTGGCTATTTCTTTCAGGCTAAAATCCTGCACGTAGCGCATGTGTACAACCTCGCGATATTTTTCTGGTAGTCGCTGTATGAGAAGGACGATTGCTTTTCCATCGAACACGTTCATGAGTCGCTCTGTCGAATCATCACCCGGCTCGATACCTTTCTCAAGCAGGGCATCGAGAGATGTCGTTTTATGTTTGCGGTACTCATCGACGATGAGATTTTTTAAGATATGAAACAAAAATGCCTTCATGGTGGCGACCTTGCCGCCCTTCACGAGGTACGTCCAAGTTTTTATAAACGTATTTTGCACCAGGTCGTCCGACAGTGCGCGGTCATGCACTTTTGAAAATGCATAGAGGCTGAGACGCTTTTCATAATCGTTGTGGGCTGACGTTATCTGTGCGCTATTATCTGCGCTCTGTTCTGGAGTCATTTTATACTCTAGAGCCGTTTTTGAGGAGGGCTCTATTACAAGGCTATTACGGGGGCGTGGATCGTGGAGGAGTGATCTATTACTCATACTAGCACAGTACGACACATGCCATGAACGCCACATGAAGATGGTTAAAAATGGCTTGAAATAGTTCTCTTGCTCGCTCGTCTGACAGTATATGGATAAAACGACAATAACGGTGCCCATTCCTGAGCCGGTTGGCGCCGAGGTTATCAGGCACATTGGAGAAGATGGGTGGACCTATATCAAGACGGTCGTAGATATCGTGCGTGAGCCGATTCTTATTTTGGATAAAAACTTTTGTGTCATGGCGGCGAACGAGCCGTTCTATGCAATTTTTCAAGTTGAGGCAAAAGATACAGAGCATCGGCTTGTCTATTCACTCGGCAACGGTCAGTGGGACATACCCGCGCTCAAAAAATTGCTAGAGGAGATTCTGCCAAAGAATTCTTTTTTCAAAGGTTTTGAAGTGACGCACGACTTTCCAATCATTGGTCGAAAAACCATGATTTTGAATGCACGGCAGATACATTTCAAGGAGGGGGCTGGCGCACCGGTGATGCCGCCCATCATACTGCTCGCGATGGAGGATGTGACTGACATGATGCTGATTGCAGAAGCGCTCGCAGAAACGACGAATAAGCAGCGGTCCGCTGCTTCCAAACAGGCCCAAAAGCTAGAAACGCGCATGGAGAGTTTAGAAAAAGAGCTCAGTAAGCTCAAAAAGAAGCCGCGCGGCGTGTAATGGGTCTTGTAATGAATCTTGTAATGGTCTTGGCTGATGCGCGGCATTACAGTCGAGGAGCAGGTAGAGTCGACTACCAAGCTCACAACAAACTACTAATCGTAAAATTACAATGAACAACACAACAACACTTCAACGTATTTCGCACGCCGGTCTGTATGTCGGTGTTGCACTCGTGGCACTTCTGAGTGCTGCACTTTTCCAGATTCAATATGCAGATGCGGCGATAACGAGCTCGCTTGATGTCGGCTCTACTGGCGCACAAGTAACTGAGCTCCAGACGTATCTTGCAACTGATGCGAGTATCTATCCGCAGGGACTTGTCACTGGATATTATGGTGCATTAACACAGGCTGCGGTGCAGCGATTCCAGGCGGCGCAGGGTATTGTTTCAAGCGGTACTCCAGAAACGACTGGCTACGGACGCGTTGGTCCAACGACCAGGGCGCGCATTAATGGACTCCTTGGAACGGGTAACCCCGGCAGCAACATCACATGGGACACTGTCCCGGTACTTAGTGTCCCAGTGGTGCAGCAGACAAACACGAGCGCAACGTATACCTGGACAACGAATGAGCCGACTCGAGGCGAAGTCTTTTGGGACACCGCGGCTATCGTTTCAAACGAAGCAACGGGCCCGCGTCAACAGCCATACGTGAGCGGCACATTAGCACTTGATGCTGGTGGACTCTCGACCAACCACTCAATCACCGTCTCAAACTTGCAGGCGAATACCTTGTACAACTACCTAGTTCGCAGCATAGATGCGGCAGGTAACACGTCGATGCAGTGGCCGATGAGTTTCCGCACTAATAACTAGTTCAGAACCGAGTTAAAAACACCCCGCGGCCGCGGGGTGTTTTTAGTAGTAACGTGAGCGACCGATTAATGGTAGGCTTCTGTGATGACAGAACGCGCGAGTACGACAATAGAGGCGGGGAGGTATCACGGCCACTGGCCTTTAAATTTTGGCGCAGAGCCGGGGCGGTGCTTCAGATGGAACGGCTACAACTGCACACTCGTGAGCAATGAGCCGCTTATCAGTCTACCGGCGGTTCGTCGGTATGAGTACACGTACTGGACTGGCTCAAAAACAGAGACGGGGGTGCACATCGTCAACTTTGCCTTTAAACCAATTGGCCTCCGAAAAAAATAGTTTGCGTGCTACAAAGAGGGGGATGCGTGCACTCGTACTCGATAACATCCGCTCATCAGAAAACGTCGGTGCGATGTTTCGCACTGCAGACGGGCTTGGCGTGACACATATCTACCTGTGCGGCTATACGCCCGCCCCCACTGACCGCTTTGGTCGGCCAAATGCAAAAATTGCAAAGACCGCACTTGGGGCACAGCTGTCAGTCATGTGGACTGCCGTGCCTGACGTATGCGAGTGTGTCGCGGAATTAAAAAAAGAAGGCGCCACCGTCATTGCGCTTGAGCAGGATACGAGAGCTGTCGCACTTTCAACATTCACCCCGCCCGACTCGTGGGCGCTCGTGGTGGGGAACGAGGTAGTGGGCGTCGACGCTCGCGTCCTCGACCTCGCGGACACCATTGTCCATATCCCCATGCAGGGCGCTAAGGAGTCATTAAATGTCTCTACTGCGACCGGCATAGCCCTCTATGCCCTCACCAACGGCTAGTTTGATTGCTTGACATACACCCACTCAAGGTGTATAATCCACTAACATTAAATAATCATAGTATCTATGCCACAAGCACCAGAAAAACGACTCGCGCCAGTAACCTCAGCTCTTAAGGGTGCTGATGCTGCTCGAACAAATCCAGAACTCCTTGTTGTGGAGGTCGAAAAGCAAGATCCAACTATTTTAGGTCGTCGTGAGGCTGGAGTAACTTCAGTAGAGGCGAAGGCGAAAATTCCTGTGCGTCCGGTACAAGGAGACAGTACCTCGCAGGAGGATCTTTTCGATGACGATGACGACGACGAGGCAGATGACGCTCAGAAAAGTTTTGCAGCCATGGTCAAAGATTTTAGGAATTCTCCCGGCCCTTATTTTTTGGAGGCTGGAATTTGGACTGTAGTTGCCCTTATAGGAGCGACTGTGGCGTTCGCAGCAGCGGGCCCGGTAGTTATGGCGGGGATCGCAGCAGCTCTTGGGGTATCTAAGGTGGCCCTATTTGGCATGGCGATGGGTCTTGTTCCAGCGGTTGTTTGGACGCCAATTGCTGCGGCGCAGGCTGCAGCACGCGAGTTGGGTAATCTCGTTGCTTTCAGTCTCGGCATAGGAAAGTACAATCCAAAGAATAAAGCAAAGAGCAAATCAAAGTCGAAAGGCAAAAAATAAACTGTGGAGACAGTTTCAGAGAAAAAAGAATTAAGAGCAAAGAAAAGCGAGGGGCGTAGAGAGCGCTCCTCGCTTTCAGTGTGGGCTGCAAAAGAAGCGGGGCAGGTTGGTGTGTCGGTGCCGCAGCCGACTGTTGAAACACGAGCGATGTTTGATGATGAGGATGATCCGTGGGAGGCGCGAAAGTTTAATAAAAAAGCAGATCGCGCAGTAACACGGTTTTTTATTTTTGCTTTTAGTCTTCTCGGCTTCGTTACTGCTTTTCGTGCCTTTTTAGGCACGGCGCTGTTACTCCTGTTTACGGGCACCCTCACCGGGACCCTCTTTCTGTCTATTGTTGTGGGTGCCGTGTTTATAAAGTTCATGCACTTCGCCTGGACGGGGAAGTGGTAGAGACTATTGACGATATTTTTCAGCATGATATAATACCTATATGCATCCAGTACATTCATCAGAAAGAAATGAGCAGGTTCGTGGAGTCGTTACCACGATTCTCGCAGCACGGCAGCGTATGAAAAAGGATTTGATATGGGGCCACAAGCAGCAGATGGAAAATTTGATTAAAAACTTACCAAAAATTAATTTGTAATATGACAACGCAGAAGCCAGAAGGATTTAAAACCGAGGTTGACGTTTGGACACTTCCTGCGGGTGGTGAACCAAAGAAAGAAAAGATTCTGGTGCCAGGACTTTCAGGTATTGAGCGTTCAGCGGGGAAGTCTCTCGTCGCAGATACACTCCGTGAGAAAGCAAGCGGTATTGTTAATGTAAAGATGGGCCCTTCAAAGCATGCGTTTGATGGCGGTGGAATTTTTGGAGGTGGTAAAGACCATTACAATGATTTACCAGCAAGTCGAAATGTTTCTATTGGTGCATGGATTGCAGGTCTTAGCCTCACGGCGCTTTTCGGCGCTATTGGACTTTTTAATATCATTCCAACAGCAGCGGCAGCTGGGTACTCGAGCGCCGGTATTC
>JBDKFU010000037.1:0-15126 GCA_039798565.1 Candidatus Parcubacteria bacterium | reverse complement strand
GCATTACCACTATCTCCGACCCAACCGATAAGCTGTCCCTTTGTAACCGCAACGCGCCGTGCAAGCCCCGGTGCATATGCATGCGCTTCGCCTCCCTGCCCGTCATCGGTGCCCGGCGTATCATTGTTCAGGTGCAGGTACCGATATGCATACCCCTCAGCGTCAGTGATTGTTATAGAGTAGCCCCACGATGCCTGCGGCGACGCGATGTACGTTATCGTGCCATCAACAACTGCAACCACCGGGGTCATCTTGTCCGCGATGATGTCGATGCCCAGGTGCTCTCTCGCGTCGCCGTCGCGAGGTTCTGAAAAATCATTTCTAAAACTGAACGTGCCAGCCACAGGAAACGCGATACTCCTCACTAGGGCGTCAGCGTGCCCGATAGGAAACAAGAGGCCGACCATCATGAAGCCGCCCCAGAGGAAGGTTTTATGCATGCCACTCAGTATAACGGACTGAGCATGCGATTCGTGCCAAACCAAAATGTCTTACATTCACCTTCTAACCTTATGCTTCGACTACGCCCTGAAAGCCGGCGTATGCCATCCGGCGCATGTCGAATGGCATCTTTTGATTCTTTTTTTCTGCATACGCAGCGTCCATGATTTTCATGACTTTTTTATTCACTGCATCGCGGTGCTTTTTATCCTTAAAGACAATGTATGAAAACCACACCGTATCAGTTGGTTTTGCTTTTGCCATTTTTGCAAAGGTGAAGACAACACCCTTTGGCTTTCCATCTTGCATCATGCACTCCTTGTAGTCGAGAGCTCCCTCTTTCATCCACGCCCTTTTTCCTTCAAGCGCCATTTTCTTATATGCAGCTACATTCTTTTTTGGAATCGTTATCACAAACCCATCAACATATGCCATACATTTTTTATTATGAGTATCTCCTACAGTATACCCACTAACGAACGTAGATAACACCCACGATGCCCGGGGTCGCCATTCATATTGTGATATGGCCATACACCCGGCAGTATATCAAACGGCCATAGTGCCGCCACAGGCCTTAATAAAATTACTGACCATACGGTAGTGCTCATTGTCTGTCATCGCAGCAAATGCATCTCGCGCGGCGTCGGACGCCGCGCGAAAGTCCGCATCCTTCTCTACAATCTGTGGGTGCACTGCAAGCGCACGCGCATTTAATCCCGCAAGCGTCAGACCAGCCAACGTGCGTACACGCGACAGAGCTACATATCCTTGTCCGTATTCAAACGCGTTGGACAAATCCATGTGCGCACTGTCCAAACTCATCCCCTGACTTTTATGCACTGTCATTGCCCACGCAAGGCGGAGCGGTATCTGCATAATGCGGGCTAGCACCTTACCGCCATCATCAAGTCGCCACTCGTCAGGCTCCACCACGAGCTCGCGCCCAGTGTTTGTCTTCACTATTGGATATCCCGTTTCTGCAGCAAACCCTTTGACTACGCCGAGCGTCCCGTTAACGTACTTTCGCTCTGTGTCATTTTTAGTAAACATGACACGCGCACCAATTTTCAAAACGAGTCGCTCTGGTGAGAGACAGCCACGCTTGAGCGCTTCAATAAGTTTTTTTGACCCGCGCTCCTCCATATCAAATTTCTTTTCATCGGCTTTCAATTTTTTTAGTTCTGTATCATTTAAACTATCGACGTCAGCATTGTGCGAGTAGAGCTGTGTGACTCCGTCAGCGGGTGTTTTGGTATATCGTGTGCGCAACAACTCATAGTGCGTGTCATCAATCGAATCTCGTCTGAGTGCTGTGAGGAAATCTAAGAACTCTGCATCCTCCTGTCGATGCTGTTCTGATAAATAGCAGATGAGTGGATTCATCTTCTCCCACGCAACAGAATCGAATGCAAACACTGATGCCCTATCATCAAAAAGCTGGATATCAGTATCGGCGCGCTCACTCCGCACCACCGGTGGCAGTTGAAAAAAGTCTCCCACCACTATGACCTGCAGCCCACCAAACGGACTCGCATCCTGCCGTACTTCGCGACACACCGCATCCACCATGTCGAGCACGCGCCCAGCAAGCATCGACACCTCATCAATAATTAATATACGTGCACCGCCAACGCGCTCAATGACCCCCTTATTTTGTGCAATGCCATCGAGATCATATTTTGAAAGCGCACGCTTTATGCCAATCCCACTCCACGAATGGATGGTGTAGCCACCAATGTGAGTCGCCGCTATCCCCGTTGACGCAGTAATAGCCGGCTCTACGCCTTGCTCGCGAAGCCACGCGACGTACGTATTAACCGTGTGCGTCTTCCCGCTCCCAGGCTCTCCCGTGAGATACACATTCGCTCCTGTCTTTAAAATTTTCAGCGCCTCGTCCTGCGTCATCTCGCCATCCTAGCATTTTTAGCCCTACTTTCCTTTACGCGGTATGCCACAATTCGACGAATTAAGGGGAGCGGCAGCGGCTCGTCGTGCTGAAACTGGACGGTGCCCTTCGAGGTCTTGTACTTGGTCATCACCTTCATCAGCGCTTTCGTGGTCGATGGCATCGCATACACACCGATGTGTTTCTTGAATGCAGCAAAATAAATCAGTGGGCTGTCATTAAACTTGTATGCCGCCATGCCGTAACTAATACCCTCAGCCGCCTTTGGAGCCGCCCCCCTTATAATCTTTCGAATCAACCGCAATCTCGACGCAGTCTCTTTTGGAAAAGATTTGATGTACGCATCCACCGTCTTATAGGACTTCATCTTCATAGCTACAGTGTAGCAACTAATGAGTGCGGCACAGTGCAAGCTTCTGAGCTCGAGAAAGGCGCTTGATAGCAGCCTCGCGTTTAAGCGCCGCACCCCTGGACGGCTGAGACTCCACATGCAGAAGCTTTTTTGGTGGGTGCGAGCGGGTGTAGTGTCCGCCCTTACCCATTTTGTGCTCGTTAAAACGTCTTTTGATATCCGTCGTTATGCCCGTATACAGCGAACCATCAACACATTTTAGGATATACACTGAATACGGCATGCTTTGTTAATTATACAGTTTTTGATATAGTTACCTCGTATTGCCCTATTGCCAGATCGTCTAATGGTAGGACTACTCCCTCTGGAGGAGTGTATCTTGGTTCGAGTCCAAGTCTGGCAGCTAATAAATGATCTATGGTGGAGTTAAAAACAAAAGTGAACAAGGCGAGTGTTAAGACATTTTTGAGCACTATCAAAGATGTACAAAAACGCAAAGATTGCACTGCCATTTGCACACTGATGGAGAAAGGGTCTAAATCTAAACCAGAAATGTGGGGTGCATCTATCGTCGGCTTTGGTCGAAGAAAGTATACCTATGCAAATGGTACAGAGGCAGAGTGGATGGTGATTGGTTTCGCTCCGCGAAAAGCAAACATCGCACTTTACGGCCTAAAGGTCTTTTCCATGGCTAAAGGCAAGCTGAAAGAAAATAAAAAAGAAAACGCTCCCCTTCTAAAGTTGGGTAAGTATAAAGAAGGAGGTGGATGTCTCTATATCAATAAGCTCTCAGACATAGATACAAAACAGCTTGAAAAAATAATTAAGCTCGCGATGCAACGTAAGAGATAGATGTCTCATTTCTATGAAACTACTCCAGTGGAATATTTGGTATAAAGAGAACATTAAGAATGTCCTTGAATTAATTAGAGAGATTAATCCTGACATTATTACACTTCAGGAGCTAACCATTAATTCGTGGAGGCAGGCTATTGTAAATCAGAACTGCAATGAGACGCACGACACTGCCAAATACATTGCAGATGAACTTGGGTTTAACTATTACTTTAAAGAGGGCCAGGCAGAAAAAGTTGATGGTGTTGAACAAATACTTGGGAATGCAATATTCAGTCGGTATCCGATTGTAAAACAGAATTTTTCATATATTCAGGAGCCTCTTGATACTTCGCTCCCCATCCTCGACTACTCCTTGGAGGGTCGCGTATACCTAGAGGTGACCCTAGACGTGGAGGGAAAGGAACTAACCGTAGGTACGACCCACATGTCATACACTCACCGGTTTCTACCAACACCAGCAAAAGATGCCGAGACAAATAAACTTTTGGAGATTCTAAAAGAGAAAAAGAGTAATTATATTTTTGCAGCCGACTTTAATTCGCTTCCAGATTCTCGTGTAATTACAGAGACTCAGCGGATACTTAAAAATGCTGGCCCTGCGCTAACTGAAAATACGTGGACTACAAAGCCATTCTCATACAATGGCTTTGATGCAAATACTCTAGACTGGAGACTGGACTACTGCTTTGCAACGCCAGATGTACTCGTTACATCAGCAAAAGTTATAGAAACCGACTACTCCGACCATCTGCCTATCCTAATAGAAATCTAATTGCTATAGTGATTCTATGCACAAGGATATACGTGTCTATAATGCATCGCTCGGGAAGGTAGAAAAAAAGATTTGTGCCCTGCTCTCTAAAGAGATTGATTCTGGTTTGTCCAAAGCCGAGAGCAAGATTTGGCACAGACACCCGGTCTGGTTTTTGGAGGGTAATCCGATAGTAGGATACAGCAAGCTTAAAGACGGCGTGCGACTCATGTTTTGGAGCGGAGTGGACTTTGGCGAAAAAGCGTTACTCCCCGGCTCGGGAAAGTTTAAAGACGCATCAATCCTCTACACTGACTTATCAGAAATCAGTGCAAAGGATTTGAAGCGATGGTTGAAAAAAGCGAAGACGATTCAGTGGGACTACAAGAATATCGTCAAGCGAAAAGGTAAGTTAATTCGCTTAAAATAATTGAACTCGATATACGTAACATATGACACTAAAACAAATTGCATACCCCGTTATCGCACTCCTTGGTGCGGCTTTAATCGTTTATTTCATTGTTACTGCACCCGCTACCCCACCCACTGACTCAATGCCGCAGACAGTGACCCTTTCTGGCACCTATACCTGCCTCCCCCACCTCGATACTGTGGGGCCACAGACTGAGGAGTGTGCTTTTGGCTTACAGGCAGACTCGGGCGAGTATTATGCGGTGAATTTTGGCTCATCAGCTGGTGCTATGGAGCAGTTTACGAGCGGTACGCACATTACAGCGGAGGGCTTTGTAGTACCTAAAGTAGCGCTGAGCACTGGCCAATGGGCAAAATACAATATGGTGGGGATCTTTACGGTCACCCGTATGATCGACCCTGCACCTGCATCAGCAAAGCTGAATATCAATGCTGTGTGTGAGGGTGCACTGGCGTATATGACCTTCCCCGACGCTGCAGCTGCTGATCTATTTGTTGCAGAGTGCAAAGAAGGCAAACACCCAGAAGTAATCGAACAGTACAAAGAACAGATGAATCTAGGCGACGGCGCGACTATCTAGTGAATGAATTTTAAGGAATTTTGGACGAGAGAGCTGTACGTCGCGAAACACGGACAGTCGTGGCGCTTTCGTACTGTTAAGTATCTACTCCTTCTCGCGTTTTTTGCTGGCATGTATGTGCTGGGCGGATGGCGAGTTGTCGGCTATACACTCGCCACCCTTTTCATCCTCTCAATTGCAATTCATTTTTTGTTCAGGTGGAAAACAGATGCATGGACTACATCATGGGGGCCATATAAGAAACTCACCCTACCGAGCGACGGGTAATGCTTGTATCGCTAGAACGGCGTATACTGTGGGTAAGGTATATACATAAAACTTTATGAAAAATATTTTTACATATGCAGCAGTAGTGGTAGTACTTGTTGCGCCGATTATCACTTTTGCGGCGGAATTTAGAGCGGGCGAACAGCCCTCTGTGCTAGCAGACGACCGGATCATAAGCGACATATACATGGCTGGCGGCAGTGTCACAAGCTCAGGGAGCATACCTGGTGACTTGGTAGCTGGCGGAGGCACCGTCGTCATAAGCGGAGCTGTGGGCGCTGACATCATCGCAGGAGGTGGCACAGTGACCATCCTTTCAAATGTAGCGGACGATGTGCGAGTAACTGGCGGGACGATTGTACTCCAGGGTTCTGTCGGGGGCGATGTATTAGCTGCTGGCGGCCAAATACAGCTTGGAGGCCCGAGCATCGGCGGTGACGTTGCTCTCGCTGGTGGGACAGTGCGTATTGATTCACCAGTCACTGGGAGCGTGCGCATTGGCGGCGGCACCGTGTATATCAATGCCCCAATCACTGGCGATATTCAAATTACCGCAGATCAAGTGACGCTTGGCCCCAAGGCGGTCATTAATGGAAAGCTAGACTACACAGCGAGCAAAGAGCTGATCGTCGAGCAAGGCGCGACAATCATAGGCAAAGCCACCTTTACACAGCGCGTTGAAAGCACCGCGTCGGTGGGTGTCATAGCAGCTATTGTTTCAGTGTGGGTGATCGGCGGTTTTCTATCTTTGCTCACCTGCTCACTACTTATTGGCTTGTTACTGAGAAGATATAGTACTACTGTGATCGCACGTGCCACAGAACATCCGTGGACAGAAATCGGTAAGGGTCTCATAGTCTTTGTCGCGACGCCGGCACTTGTTGTACTCATCTGTAGTACAGTTGTTGGAATACCGCTCGGCATTTTGGGCATGCTCGCATTTCTGACACTGCTATTGATAGCATGGATAACCACACCCATCATTCTCGGAAGTGTGGTGCATGGTTATTTCACAAAACGTGAGTATGGGGTCACTTGGAAAACGATTCTTATTGGTGTGGCACTCTACAGCGCCATTGGTCTCGTGCCATTTGTTGGCTGGATCGTGCACATGCTACTCATGCTACTTTCTCTCGGAGTCGTCGTATCACTGAAATGGGAAATGTTAAGACAGTGGAGATAGAAACCGTAGGACATTGCAGAGAACGGTGCTACTGTTAGCGTCCGGTCATACCGCTTATAAATCAACAACATATAACGATATGGACCCAGTTACACCAACGACTCCTCCTGTGGAGCCAGCGGCACCCATGCCTGAGACAGCTCCAGCGGCACCAGCCGTAGAAGCGACTCCAGCTGCATAACTTGAATCCCCTCTTCGGAGGGGATTTTTGTTGACGGCTATACAGATTTTAAAAGCTCAGCAAACTTTTGCTGCACTTTCTGCAACTTTGGCGCGATGATGATTTGACAGTACTGTGATTCTTTATTGCGCGCATAAAAATCTAGATGCTCTGGCTCCGCTTTGTAAAATGCGGTGAGTGGCTGCACCTCAGTTGCAATGGGGTCACCATTTGGAGCTGACGCATTAAGCTCCGCAATAAACTTTTCTGCCTCGCTTTTTTGAAAATCCGATGTGTAGAGAATGATCGAACGATACTCCTTCCCTACGTCGTACCCCTGCCTATTCACCTGTGTCGCATCGTGCGTAGCAAAAAACACTGTGAGCAGGTCCTCATATGACACTACATTTTCGTCATACTCGATTTGCACTACTTCAGCATGGTCACCCATGTCAGAGTGAAGGCTCCAGTATGTGGGGTTTGGCATAGTGCCCCCAGCATAACCGGGCGTAACTGTCGTCACCCCCTTCAACATCTTAAACACCGCTTCAGTGCACCAGAAGCAGCCGCCGCCAAAAACTGCGACCTCCATACTATCGAACAAAGAACGTAGCCCGCGCCGTAATCATCACATCCTTCTCCTTTGACTGCGTATCATACTGGCCGTAGTCTGAGACATCTATCGAGTTTGGAGCGAGTACCTGCACCACACCGCTTGCTGCACTCTTCAAGGCGCCGACGTTCGTCCCACCCGCTTTAGCTATTTCTACTGCACGTGCCTTTGCATCAGTCACTGCAGCACCAAGAAGCTCTACACGAAGCGCAGGTAGCGTCGACACATAGTATTCAAGCCAATTGTTCTGCACAAAAATACCTTTTGCCGAAAGCTCCTGCACGCGTTTTGAAAGTGACTCGACCGCATCTACCTCCATACTGTTTACCACTACACTTTGTCGCACATTGAAATCGCGTGGTCCATAGTCATTTCTATATATCTCATCGGCAGATGGCGGCTGAACTAATATGTCGGCGTCCGGGATACCGTTTTTTGTAAGAAATGCGCGCACCGTTTCAGAATCTTTATACACGAGACTATATCCGTCAGCGATATCACTCTCACCCACCTTGCGCACCACCATGAGTGACCATTTAACTGAGTCTGCGGTGACCCTCTTTTTTGCAGAGCCAGTGACAGAAAGGACCGAGTCATACGAGCGCGCTGCAAGCACTGACCACGACGCGATACACGCCACAATAATGAGCGCTGAGGCTATGATGACCGCAGGCGGTACAAACGGACTGTTCTTAAAATCCATAGAATTAGTATACCTTATCGCTTTTCACCCTTGAGTGCCGCCTTGATAAAGGCAGTGAAGAGCGGGTGCGGTGCGAGCGGTCTCGCAGTAAGCTCAGGGTGCGCCTGTGTCCCCAACATGAAGGGATGCACTGAACGTGGGAGCTCTCCAATCTCCATCAAAATCCCGCTCGGCGAGACACCGGAGAAAATGATGCCCCCTTCTTTAAACTTTTCAACGTACGACGGATTAACTTCGTAGCGGTGACGATGACGATCTTCTACGACCGCCTCACCGTATGCATCGTACGCGATGGTCCCTTTCGTAAGGTGCGCAGTATAATTACCCAGCCGCATGGTACCACCATAGTCGGCGTCGCGAACACGCTGACGTTGATCGGGCATTATCCAGACGACGGGGTGTGGCGTCGTTGGATTTATTTCTGTCGTATTTGCATTCTTCAGTTTCAAGACATTACGCGCATACTCAACCAACATAAGCTGGAGTCCATAGCAGAGACCAAGGTACGGGATTTTGTGCGTACGTACATACTCGATAGCTTGAATTTTTCCTTCAATCCCCGTCTCCCCAAAGCCACCCGGCACTATAATGCCATCGAGTTCAGAGAGCTGTCGGACCGGGTATGTACCTTTTTCGATATCCTTTGCGTTTATCCACGTTATCTCTGGTTTTGCATTTTGGGTGTACGAGGAAAATTTAATTGCTTCAATGACAGAAAGGTACGCGTCAGACAATACAAAATCGCCCGTATCAAAATACTTACCGACGATACCAATTTTAACTGTCTTTGTGGGGTGCTTGGTCTTTTTTACGTATGCGCGCCACTGAGTCAAATCAGCCTTTTTTCGTACTGGAATTTCAAGAGAATTAATAAGAAGTTCTGACAAACCATCTTGCTCAAAATTAAGCGGTACATCATAGATTGAATCAATGTCTGGCGCTGAGATAACGGCCTCTGGTTTTACCGAGCACCAGATGGCGAGTTTTTCGCGGCGCTTTTGATCCATCTTTGTTTCTGAGCGTGCGATGATGATATCCGCTTGGACTCCATACGAGTTCAACTGTCGCACGGCGTTCTGCGTTGGCCGAGTCTTCATTTCGCCAATGGTTGCTGGAATCGGTAGATACGAAACAAGAATAAAAGCAACGTCAGTTGGTCGCTCTACCTTGAGCGTACGCGCCGCTTCAATAAAAAGCGCGTTCTGGAAGTCACCTATGGTGCCACCAATTTCAATAACGGATACACGCGAGTCATTGTGGGCCGCTGCCGCTTTGAAACGATTAATGATTTCATCGCGGACGTGTGGAATGGCTTCTACGAACTTTCCTCCGTACCCCAGAGCGCGCTCGCGTTCAATGACCGCCTTGTACACCATGCCGCTCGTCATGTAATCCTCTGGTGACAAATCACGATTTAAGAATCGCTCATAGTTCCCCATGTCTTGATCGGTCTCGAGTCCACTCTTCAACACGAACACCTCGCCGTGCTCGGTTGGATTCATCGTGCCAGCGTCAACGTTCAAATACGGATCAACTTTTACAATGTTTACCTTTATACCGCGCGCTTCAAGAATGGTACCAATTGATGACGCGACAATACCCTTACCGACGCCACTCATCACGCCGCCAATAACAAAGATGTATTTATGTCGAGGCCTCGGGGCCGATCGTTTTGTTTTTGATCGGCGAGGTTTGGCCATATACCCCTATTATACTGACAAATATTTACGAACTGCAAGGAAGGACGACGCCGCCCCTAACGCTGCCCCTGCGACCACTAAAACGAGGATAAACCAGTGGAAGTTGGCGAGGTAGTACGCAAAGATGTCAGCGTTGAACATTGCCTCGGTAGCTGGCCTTAATAGAAAGGTTAAGGGGAAAAAGAGGATGAGACCGATGCACGATGCCACCAACCCATAGATGGTCCCCTCGATAACAAAAGGCCCTCTAATGTACATGTTTGTCGCCCCCACAAGCCGCATCACTGATATCTCCTCGCGTGCGGTAAAAATTGCAAGACGGATGGTATTAAACGTAATCAATATGGATGCGATTGCAAAGATAATAGTCACAATAAGTCCAAATCGATTCACATACGTCGTGACGCGACTCAGCTGATCGATGACGACTTTATTCTGAGCATAGTTGACCGTTTCTATTATCGCGGGTGACTGGGTCGACTCGACGTCACGCAGATACTGCGCGATGCCCTCGTATTGTGACGGCTCACGTGCCTTCACAGAAAGCGATGCACCGAAAGGATTATCACCTAACTCGTCGAGCGCCTGCACGGTGAGCTGGTCGTCCTCATGACGGTCTCTAAACGTCGCTAGCGCTTCGTCACGCGTAACATAGGTCACGTAGGCGACTTCTGGTAGCTGTTCAAGCGAACGCTTTAAATCGAGAATTGAACCTTCGTCAGCCGTTGTTACAAAATATACATTTACATCTACCTTGTCTTTCAAATAGTCGACAAACTGGTCAACTAATCCAGATAGGAACATTAACGAACCCAGTATGAGCACGGTCATGGTGATAACAAAAATGGAAGCTAATGCGACAAATGAATTTCGCACCACATTAATGACTCCAGCGCGCGCAACACGTTTAAGAGCGACCCACATCATGCCATTATAGTACGTATCTACCCTCCTTATCGTCACGAACTACTCTGCCTTGATCCATGGTGATAACGCGGCGCCCGAGAGAATCAACAACACCTTTGTTGTGCGAAGTAAGAATGACGGTAGTGCCGAGCTCGTTGATGCGCTTTAAAATCTCTACGACCTGGTACGTGTTTATTGGATCGAGGTTCCCCGTTGGCTCGTCAGCAAGAAGGACGTCCGGCTGATTAACGATGGCACGTCCTATCGCGACGCGCTGACGCTCGCCGCCAGAGAGCTCGCGGGGAAAGTTCCACGCTTTTTCTGCAAGGTCGACAAGGTCTAACACGTGTGGCACGTCCGCCTCTATCTCGTCGTCAGTGCGGCCCTGTGCCTCCATGGCGAATGCAATGTTTTCGTACGCAGTCTTTGTCGGGATAAGACGAAAGTCCTGAAACACAGTACCTATTTTTTTCCTTAGTGTATGCAACTCGCCACGCGGTATTTTGTGCACATCTGTGGAGTCAAAAAAAACTGCCCCATGCGTCGGCGTGTCCTCAGCCAGAATCATGCGGAGCATCGTCGTCTTTCCTGCTCCAGCATGTCCAACCACGGAGACAAACTCTTTGGGTTCGATGGTGAGCGTTACGTCATCCAATGCGCGGGACTGTTCGTTGTATATCTTTGAAACGTGGTCGAAGTAAATCACCTAACTATTGTACCGCGTTTTCAGCAGTCGCGTCTATCAATCCATCTAAATCCCCATCGAATACTGCTTGTGGATTTCTATGCTCATACTCGGTGCGATGATCCTTCACCAATTGATATGGGTGTATGGTGTACGAACGAATTTGTGAGCCCCACTCGTTTGCAGTAGTTGCAGAAATAGACAGCCCGCGCTCCAATCGCGCCCTGTCTTCTTCTTGTTTTTGAAATAGCTTTGACTTGAGCAGGGTCATCGCGCGCTCACGATTTGCAGCCTGACTGCGCTCGCTCATGACGTGCACACTGATGCCCGTTGGTTTATGCACCATACGCACCGCAGTTTCTCGCTTGTTTACGTTTTGTCCGCCAGCACCACCTGCGCGAGCAAATGACGTTTCAATATCACTCTCTTGAATTTCAACGTTATCGTCTTTGGTCGCTAGAGGTACGACTTCAATCATTGCAAAGGATGTCTGACGTTTCCCCTGCGAGTTGAATGGCGAAATGCGCACCAAACGATGCACGCCTGCCTCATGTTTTAATCTGCCGAAGGCACCCTTTCCATCAACTTGAATCGTGACATTTCTGTACCCCCCGTGATCAGTCTCATTTTCATCAAGTACACTTACTGACCATCCTTTTTTTGCTGCATAGTTTTGATACATACGGTACAAAATGCCCGCAAAATCCTCTGCATCGTCCCCGCCAGCCCCCGCCATCACGGTCACGATCGCTGGCCCACGGTCATGTACGTCGCCGCCATCTGCACGCGCGATTAAATCGGCACGCTCTTTAAGCATCGCTTGCGCGCGCGTTTTGTCACTCCAAAAATCCGCGCTCGCCATGAGTGCGTCAATTTCTTCTATTCTCCTTTTTATTTCATCGGCATTCATAGTTTGAGAAAGACGTTCTCGTAGCCAAAGTGCTTTGAATGTGTCAGTTTGTACGTGTCTGGTTTCAAACAGTACCATCGGTCCCCTTCTAAAAAACCGAGAACGTCGTCAGGGGTTTTTGGTACCGGCTCATTTCGTTTTTGGGCAAATTTCTCAATCAGTTCAAATGATGGCCCACCGGATAGCTCGGCACGACCTGAAACTTGCACCGCACGTTCATCGTCTGACGCAAATGAGGCGATGATGCTCCCAGCAACAAGCGGGTTTTCAAGAAGTGCCTTTGAATGTCGCGTGGTCGGCTGGGATATCCAGTACAGATTCAATTGTTCGTCATGTATAAATACGACTGGCGCTGACCATACCCCCTCAGAGTCATTGGTCGACAAGACGAGTAAATAAGCATTTTCAAGCACCTCCTGCACCAGATTTCGTGTGTTCTCCATGAAATGACTATACCACTGGAGCCATCGGTCAGGATTGAACTGACGACCTGCGGTTTACGATACCGCTGCTCTACCAACTGAGCTACGATGGCGAACGAGGAGCGCAGCGAGAGCTTGCTCTCATGGCGTCCGAGTGAGCCATCACAGGCCTCGCCTACGATGGCGTGTAGACTTGCGATGACTAGCCTCCTTGGTTTGGAAGCTGGAGCCGAGAATCGGGATCGAACCGATGACCTCATCCTTACCATGGATGTGCTCTACCAACTGAGCTATCTCGGCGAGCGAGAAGGAAAATGACGGCTCGCCGTCATCTTCTTCGAGCGAGCCGAGACAAGCTTTGCTTATCTCGGCAAACCCTCCCTGATACTAGCTTGATTTTGCTTGTTTTTCAATCACAACTTAGTACGGCACTGCGGGCATGAGCGGATTCTGTATTGGCTCATTTGCATTTGAAAGTCGCTCCGGAAATTTAACGTGCTCGGGCAGTTGTCTGCGGAGCACTAACTGGTCGGCCATATGCCACTGCGTCGCCGCACGAACCCGACGTTTATGTTGATTATTCTGGTACGAGTCCATCTTGCGACCCCATCGCTTACGGAGTATCCTCGCTCTTGCTTCTATGTAGTCGATTTTTGACATGTTGCGAGTATGCCATAAGGTGCAGTAGATTGTAAAGCTCGGCGAATCAAGGCTTTCGCTCGCGATTTGCAGCAATGAGTCCCCGCGCACCCTCAAGGTACTGTCGTGCGATTGAAAGCTCGTGCTTAAACAATTCGACTGTATCTGCTCCGATCGCGATGGCTGCAGCGCGTCGAACAATCAGATCGGCGCCGTGCATCAGATTCTCGATCATAGCCCGCACACTGGGGTCTGCGACTGATACCTGCGCGTAAAACGCCTGAACAGATTTAAAGAAACGCGAAAGATCACTGGACTCTCGAAGTCTACGGCGTCGCTCCGCATAAAAAAAAGCCCGACTCATTGTCGGACCTCTTAATGCAGCATTGATTATATTTTCCTTTCGGCGACGCTTCCCACTCATCCTGTCTAGTCGCTCCTGTTCACGCATTAGGGATTACTATAGCATGCCTAGAAACTGGGGCGACGCGGGTATTGACTGAGACAAAAAAATGGGGCGACTATCGGGAATTGAACCCGAATCGAGAGTTCCACAAACTCCAGTGTTAACCATTACACCATAGTCGCCATCACTGGTAGTTGTACCAGAAAAATGGCTTATATTCAATGTCCTACGACTGGTAGAACTTTTTTGCTTCCTGCAATAACTTACTCGCCTCGGCAATACATACATCAAACACCCCCTGCCCTCCTGTGTGTACATTATTACGGGCAGTATGCATCCACTCCGAAACATTTCTAAGTTTTAACATTGCTGTAACTGCCTTTTCTGGATCCTTGAGCGCTTTGGCCTTAAGCGTTGCGATTTCGACCCTGTCCTCAAGATCCTTTAATGCGCCTTGACGCTCCACAGTCTCTGGCGGAACTGCCGCTGGCGAGCCTCGTGACGTAGTTTCAAGGGGCTTAAATATGCCTCCCCTTCGCAAACGAGCGTTGCCAATTCGTTTATCGATTGGCCTCATTTGCTAAAATATTGTTCACGCGTCTCAGTCATTTCTTTATTTGCACCCGCCATACCAGTTATAAACCCCACTCCACTTTTACCTACATTATTTTCAGCCTGTGCGATGAAATCTGCTGCTCTTTGTAATTTTATAAGAGCGAATGCACGCCTGCTCGCATCAGCGAGGCCTTGTGCGGTGTGTTTGGCCGTCTCTAGACGCTCGCGCAAACCTTTAACGATTGCTCTCTCGGATTCTTTTGACATAGTTGCTATTCAACCATATTTCTTCTCAAAATACAAATCTGGTGCGCGGGAGAGGACTCGAACCTCCATGCCCTTGCGAGCGTTACCACCTCAAGGTAGTGCGTCTACCAATTTCGCCACCCGCGCATTTTGCCCATAGGGCGTTAGTACTATACTCATTTTTTGGCTTAATATCAACATCAAGCTTGAAAATAAGCCCCAAAAACGGTACGCTTCGGGTGTTGCCGGCGTAAGCAAGGCTTTCGCCGGCGGCGTTCTGATCAAATGCGGCTACGCCCTTTTGTTCGGGCAGGCAGAAAAGTGAGCGAGCTCCCTTTTCCTTTCCCCTCCAAAAGTCGCGCTCCGCGCTTGACTAAGCAACTTGCCGGCGTAGCTCAGGTAGTTAG
>JBDKFU010000036.1:0-4246 GCA_039798565.1 Candidatus Parcubacteria bacterium | reverse complement strand
TTGGGACCGATTTTTGCACTCTACATCGTCGGCTCTATTGAAGGTGGGTCGGCCGAGGTCGCGGGTATTGCAATCGCCATCTATCTCGGCACCAAGAGCCTCCTTCAGCTCCCCGCCGCTCACCTAGTCGACACCATCCGTGGCGACCATGACGATTTTTGGTTTATGTTCTGGTCGTTGCTGGTAGCGTCCCTCGTGCCGCTGTCCTATCTCTTTATCACCACGCCGTATGAGCTCTATGCTGCACAGTTTGTTCTTGGACTCGCACTCGCGTTTAACTATCCGTCATTTATGGCGCTGTTTACAAAATATATCCCTGTCACGAAAGAGGCGACCACATGGAGCATCTATTACACCCTCTTTGACTTATTGTCGGCAGGTTCTGCAGCAATTGGCGGCGTGCTTGCTATTATGTTTGGATTTGAGCCCGTTATCGTAGCGACATCTGCTATCGGAGTCGTGGGTGCGCTCCTTCTCCTCCCCATTCGTGGCCAACTGAGAAAGACGGGAGCTTAAACGATAGGAAGCGTAAACCAGAACGTTGAACCTTTGGTATCACCGATCGACGTGACACCGATTTTGCCTCCGTGCTTTTCGATAATACTTTTTGCAATGCTGAGCCCTATGCCGACACCCTCGGTGTCTGCGCGTTTTGCGGCATCGGTACGATAGAACGAGCTAAAAATTCTCGACTGCTCCTCGTTTGAGACGCCGATGCCGGTATCAGAAACTTCAAAAAGCACACGATGCTTCCCTTCTGGTTTGAGCGTCACGTGTATCGAGCCGCCGCTTCTGTTATAGATGACTGCATTTTCTATCATGACATCAACGACAGAGCCGAGTCTGCCCGAGTCGCCCGCTGGCTTTGGTGCGTTTGGATCAACCTGTGCCACCACCGACAGATTTTTCTCCTTTATTTGTGAGTCAAAGCGATCAAGTGCATTTTTAATCGCGACCGCTAAATCCACCGGCTCTTTTTTGTATCCATACGCTGTATCTTCAGAGTGTGCCGCCTCCATCAACATATTGGTGAGCTCGATAAGCCGGTTATTCGCCACATCTATGCGCACTAACCCCTCCTTGAGCTCGGCATCTGCCCCAGCGCGAGTCAGCAGGTTTGGTATCTCCCAGCGGATACGCGTGAGCGGCGTACGCAACTTGTGTGCAGCGATAGTAATAAACTCGTACTTAAGTCGATCAGCATCTTTAGTCTGAGACCACACGAGACGTGCGATAACTACTGCAACAACTGACACGGCAAGCGGCGCCGTCCAAAATTGAAGGAACGGAAGTGTCTTAACGAGATAGTCATTGAAAAGGATAACGAGGGCAAGAAAGGCTGCGACGGCGCCCACTGAGATACCGTAGTAGAGTGCGCGTTGCACCACAAGTCGCACATCGAGGAGGTTAGTAGAAAAAATACCGTATGCGATTGGTATAAAATAGAATCCAAACAGCATCCCAAATACGGGATCAACGGTAATGTTGTAGACGAGCAAAAAGTTAATACATCCCAGAGCGTAGCCAATCGCAAACATGAGAATAATATATTCCAAACGCTTACGATCGATACCTGACGAGTACCAGTACGACACCAGGAGATTAATGAACGGGATGACCGGCACCGCTAAGAAGTACACCAACATAACTGAGTAGAGCCACCCCGCCTCAAGGTAGTAGAAGAAATAGAGCTTGGGCTCAACAGACGGTAGGAATGCCGCCTGGTCGATCCACGCATAGACAAAAATAGCGATGCCTATGCAGTAGGTGAGCCAGATATACCACGCCCACTCTCGTTCGCGCTTGATGATATGAAACATAAAGTGCACCACCGACATCGTGATGAACACGTCAAAAATATTCAAAAACCACCAGAAGTATGCAGCGTGATACTCAGTTTGCAGTGCAGCAGTCACAAAAAAAATCTCGTAGGCAAGGTTAGTGAGCATCAGGTACGCAAACATCCAGTTGGTGCGCCCGTAAATGTTATTGAGCAGTACAAAAACCCCACCGACAAAAATAATACCGATCGAGATGACGTTACCCGCAAGGGTTATGAGAAGCTGGTCAGGGAGTCCAAACATTGGTTATACCGCTTTAAGCGATGGAGGGAGTCCAACGATTTCTTTTACGGTACTTGAGATACTGGTCGGCATAGTCACCGCTTTGACAAAAAAGTGTAGCGCGCCGAGCTCTTTCGCTTTTTTTACATCGCTCTCAGAATTCAAATTTGAAAGAACAACCACCGGTATTTTTGATGTACCTAAATCAGCCTTAAGCTGTCGCAGGACCTCAAACCCTTCAACTTTCGGTAACAGAAGGTCTAAGAGAATGAGGTCGGGCATCCACTCACGTGCGACCTTAAGACCTATTTCGCCGTCTGCAGCCTGCTTGACATCGTACCCTATCTGCGAGAGCACGTTTTCAAGCGTATCAGCAAAAAACTTCTCGTCTTCGATATATAAAACCTTCTGGGCGACTGCCATACCCCCTTAGTATACCGCCTCAAGAAGACTAATAGATGTGTTTTCCATCCTTCTTATTTTGAAAAATGTTGTTGGGGTATTTCCTGCCATCGTACGTATGGAGGGTAAAATCACCCTTTTTTGTATGGACGTACTTGGGCAGTGTGCCTTTTGTGAACGCATCTACCACCACATAGTCGAGCTTGTCATGCTTGGGGACGTCCATCCCTTTTTGCAGTCTGCGCTCGGTTTTTACAGCACGCTGAAGGAGCTGCTCTTTTCTCTCATTGTTCCCCGGGCTTGTCAGGTCCATCGCTGTCATCGCACAGCGGCGCTGCCCCGATGCACAGGCGCGACTGCCGTCTGGATAATGAAAGGTCTTATACATACAGGCGATAATACTCTCAAATTTGACAGAGTGCAACTGGCTGTGTAGAGTGACAAGACTATGAACATCAGAATCAATGAAAAGCCCCGCCCAATGCCTAAAAGTCATATCGTCCAGGCACAGCGTGGTATTGTGGCACTCACTAAGGGTATTGAAGTGGGGTCGCGAGTACGAACGACTCGAGCGCAAAAATTCTGTCCAGTGTACTTTGTTGGGACAGTAAAAAGCGTGTACAGGGACGGTAAGTTAAACGTGGAAGGCGAAAAGATAGTCCCCGGTCGCGGTCGCCCGTATTCAGGACAATTCAGTCCGCAAAGTTTGGAGCGAGTAGACTAACGTCGCGACTTCGCGCGGTCGTTCTCGGTCAAGGCCTGCTTTCGTAGGCGAACTGATTTTGGCGTGATTTCAAGATATTCGTCTTCGTTTATAACTTCAAGTCCGCGCTCAATGGTGAGTTCATATGGTGGTGTTAGATTGATTGCTTCGTCGGTACCTGACGAACGCATGTTGGTGAGCTGTTTACCCTTGGTTGGATTAACCATCATCTCCTCGCCCTTAGATGTGTTACCGATGATTTGACCCTCATAGACTTCAGTGGCTGGACCGATGTACAACATGCCACGGTCTTGGAGGTTATAGAGTGAGAAGCCGAGTGCCTTACCGCTCGCCATAGTAATCATCGAGCCTACCTGACGCTTTCTAATCTCGCCAGCATACTCGCGGAACTCGACAAAGCGCGATGACAAGATACCTTCGCCCTTAGTATCAACAACAAACTGGTTTCTGTAGCCCAAAAGTCCACGTGTTGGCCCATCAAATATCATACGCACGGTCTCACCGTGAATCTGTAGATCTTTCATCTGGAACGCACGGACACCCAAGCGCTCGATGATAGCTCCTTGAAACTCGCTTGGTGTATCAATCACCACCTCTTCGTACGGCTCCAACTTTACACCGTTCTCTTCCTTAATGATTACCTGCGGCTGAGACACCTGCATCTCGTACCCTTCTCGACGCATGTTCTCCAAAAGGATGGAGACGTGAAGCTCGCCACGGCCGTAGACGCGGAACGAGTCTGCAGAAGAAAAGTCAACGCGGAGTCCGACGTTAATTTCAAGCTCTTTCTCAAGACGCTCGCGTATTTGTCTATTCGTCACAAACTTACCCTCCTTACCTGCAAATGGTGAGTTGTTAACCAAGAAGTTAAGCGCAATCGTTGGCTCATCAACATGGATGGATGGCAGTGGCTCCATACTTTGATCAGTGGTCACCGTCTCGCCGATATAAATGTCTGGGAGTCCCGCAACAAGCACGATGTCCCCCGCCTCTGCCTTCTCTGTCTCCACGCGCTCAAGTCCATTGAATGAAAAAACTTTAACGGTGCGACCATTAC
>JBDKFU010000035.1:0-9164 GCA_039798565.1 Candidatus Parcubacteria bacterium | reverse complement strand
CACTATAGCATCAGCGCTTTCGCCATATCGCTTGCAACTGTCAGCCACGCAGGGCACATGGACTAAGGTATTGGATACCTTGGAGCCATTAAATGGACTTTCAGCTTCAAAAACATATAACTTTAAACTTGGCGCAAGCACGACGCTCACCCCCGTCATCCTCGTCCCTGGCATCATGGGTTCGACTGTTGGTGGTGAAGATACTCTCATTCCGTATCTTACGGGCGGGTATGTGGATCCAGCGTCGTTGAGTCTCGCAGACGCTTGGCCACTTGATGTCATTGATCGAGACGTGGGGTGGCAAGATTTGGAGAAGGTCTTAGTTGACAATGGTTATGAAACGGGAAAAACAATAATTAAGTGTCCCTATGATTGGCGTAAGTCGATAGACATAATTGCAGAGACTACCTTTAAAGATTGTGTTGATAAGGGTCTCGCAAATTCTTCGTCAGGCAAGGTTGATATAATTGCACACTCACAGGGTGGTCTGGTCACTCGTGCGTACATGCAAAAGAGTGTAGTGCGTGCATCAACGTTCCGCAAAATCGCATTTGTCGGCACACCGCACCTAGGTTCTACGGAGGCGTATTTTGCTTGGGAAGGTGGTGAGGCAAATGCACCAAGAAAGTACGTATTAGCAAGAACGCTAGAACATTCGGGTCTCGAAGTAAAGATGTTTGGCAGTAATCTGTCTCAATTTATGAACATAGAGGGTGATACATGCTCTATAAACATTGGAAGAGATTCCGCAGATTTTGTTGCTTTCGATTTTACTGACATAACTACAGATACGAACGGGGCGTCATACTTAAAAGTTGTCTGTCCAGGGAAAGAAGATAGAAGAATTCCACTAACAACTGTTGGGATGTTCGGTTCTTCCGGTAGTGCTAATTGGCTTGTTGACAACAATAAATTTACCCGAGCATTTATACAGGCAAATGCAATCTCTGTTAAAGAGCTAATGCCAATTTATCCGTTTATCAAAGACTCTGCAAATGCCACACCACAGACTATCGCAAGTACTGCAAATCAGAACAACTTACTCAAAGCACTCAATGGTACTCCGTCAGGAGGGTATTCGTATCTGGATTTTGCTTCTGTTAAAAATCTCGCTGGACTTCAGGTTAGACAATTTTATTCTGACGATCAAAGCTACTATGACGTCCCATTTATCTCCTTGCCCGTACTTGAGTATGATCATCGCTCAGTGCAAACGATTGTTAAATCTGCGATTAATACGTCAGGGTTGTATGAGGACGGGTACCCGGAAATTAGGGAGCTAAGTGATGGAGATGGAACGGTACCGTCGAATGTGAGTATCGAACCGTTTTTGGCGGTGAATGGGATAACTGGAGCTGGTGATGTCAAAATCAGTTCAGAGCACATGACGCTGATAGATACAGCAAGAAATCAGATTGTTAACTTTATTGCAGGTACGTCATTGAGCGGTACTTCATTGTCTGCGGTGACACCAAGGTTGAATGTGGGAGTTCGGGGTGGTGTGCAGGTGCGGGTCACGGATCCGATGGGGAGAGTGGTAGGGATAGATCCGCTGACAGGAGAGGGAGTTAATACAGTGCCAAACGCGGAGGTAAATATGGAGAACGGAAATAGCACGGTTAGCATTCCATCTCCAGTAGATGGCACCTACACGCTAACCATAAGCGGTGCAGCTGCGGGTGAGTACAGCTTTTACAGCGACTATGGGTCAGAGACACGCGCCGAGCCGCATGAGTTTGTCGGGTATCACAAGGCGGGGGCTATAGAGACAGTCACGTTTTTATTAAACAGTGCAGCCACAGCGGATGCGCAAGTATTGAACTATCCATTCGATCGCTCACCGTCCAACATTATTGTCTCGCCGATCACAGGAAATACAAAAGTGACGTGGAGTCTTCCATTGACTGGTCCAACACCCGCTAAGTATCGTGTCTACACCAAGGCGTATGGTGATGCGTCTGCAACATTCGTTACAGAAACAGTGGCGCTCACCTATACGACGACGTATCCGTTTGCAGCCGCGTCGACGACGATGGCGCGACAGTTCTATGTGTCATCTGTTGATACTGCTGGTCAAGAGTCGTTTTTATCGCTCCCCATAACAAATGATGACACTGACGGCGATCGAGTGAGTGACCCAATAGAGGCGACGCTTGGTTCGAACCCAAATCTTGTAGATACTGATGGCGACACCCTCACTGACGGACAAGAATACTTTATGTACGGCACCAACCCGACTCTCGCCGACACAGACAGTGATGGAGTAAATGATTATGCGCAAGTCATGGCCGCGATACTAGACGCGCTCAACGCTTCACAACAAGAAGATGTGACAAGCGATCCCAACACGCACTCACTCTCACTCTCGTCAGCGGCAACGCAGACAGCGCTCACTCCAGATTCGCCCGCACTTGATGTGACAGGCTCACTCACGCTCGAGGCGTGGATTAAACCATCATCGCTCACGCCAGGGCAAATCTACACCATCGTTGGAAAGTATGAGTCAGGCCAGCGATCATACAACCTAGCGTTGGAGGACATAGGTAGTGGCGTGTTCCAGCTGCGCATGACGGCAGATCAGTCGTGCGGGAATTTGCTCGTCTCATACAAGTATGGCGTGCACACGTTTGTGCCTGGCACGTGGTATCACGTGGCTGGCGTCTTCGATGCTCCAAGTGGAAACGTCACACTCTATGTAAATGGAGTGCAACTTGCAACCGGAGCGGCATCAGATTCGTCGGCGCACTCGATTTGTAACGGCACTGCGCATTTACGAATCGGGTCGCAGGGACTTGACCAGGACTCACAGTTTCGCTACTTTGACGGCGCCATCGACGAGGTGCGGGTGTGGAATGTCGCTCGTTCAGCAGCAGACATTACTGCAAACTACACAGAGGCTCTTTCAGGCGCTGAGTCCGGACTCAAGGGGTACTGGGAGCTTAACAACAACTACACGCCGACCGCGACCGCGGGTGGCATACTGACCGTGGTTAATAGTCCTGTATTTACGACGCAAGTGCCGTTTGATGGAGGTAATATGCGCCCAGTCATCACCATCACAGGTAACAATCCTGAAACAGTGGTGCAGTACACTGCCTACACTGACATTGGCGCGACAGCAGTGGATGCTGAAGACGGGGTGCGCCCCGTGACCGCAACGTCGACTGTAAATGTGATGCAGCAAGGCACGTACTTTGTTAACTACTCGGCCACCGATACGCAAGGAAAGTTGGCCACATCAACGCGCGTGGTCTATGTTGTTGGCTCGGTCCTCGGGGGTAACACACATTCGCTGTCGCTCAATGGTTCGACGGGATTAGTATGGCCAGTGGCGGGTGCACCATATGCGTCACACAGTGGCGCGTTATCGATAGAAGCGTGGATGAAACTTGATGTACTCCCGACCGGAGTGCAAACCATTGTGTCGCGCTATGATCGACAGTATGGGAGAAGTTTTGCACTATGGTTCCAGCCATACGCTGGGCAGACGCTTATCGGTTTTCGAGTAGACGAAAGCGGATACAACTCGATCTTAAGCAATAAGGATATTCAGTATCCATTCGTTGCTGGCACTTGGTATCACGTGGCCGGCACATTCAATCCGTTGACTCAAGAAATAAAAATTTATGTCAATGGGGTAGAGCTCACCAGTGCGGCAGTGAGTCAAGAGTCTCTTGCAAATACAATATATACAAATACCACAGTCGATGCGCTGATTGGTGCTGAGTACAATGGCGCACCAACGATGCAAAGTCAATTCAAGGGCTTACTCGACGAGGTGCGCGTCTGGAGCACGACACGTGCTCCAGAAGAGATCGCCATGAACGTGAGTAGAGAGCTGACGGGATCAGAGCCAGGACTCATAGGATATTGGCCGTTTGAAAATAGTACCAGCGGGTTTGTGTCTGGTGGACAGTCATCAGTACTGGCAGGTGCTGCGACGTTTGTCGCTGAGGCCCCGTTTGTAGGGCTTAACACGCCGCCGATCATCCTTCTCTCCGGTGCAAATCCAATTACTATCATCCAAGGTGCTCCGTACATAGAGCCTGGCTTTATGGCGGTAGACCCAGAGGACGGCTTGGTGACTAATAGGGTGGTCACCAGTTCAAACCTAGACAATGCAGTGCCAAGCACGTACACCATAAGTTACGCTGCTACTGATCTTACCGGCCTTGCAGCGACGACGACGCGCACAGTAATTGTGGTGCCGCTCCCCACGGTGTCAAACACGCACTCTCTGTCGCTCTCAGGAGCTCTGAGTCAGCAGGCGAGCGTGTCAGACGCAGTACAAACCGGGCTCGATCCGACCGGCTCGTTTACGCTTGAGTCATGGATACGTCCGAGTGCACTGCCCACAACTGGAAACGTAGCAGTAATAATGGGTAAGTACGATTCTTCTCCCGCTAATCAGCGCGGCTATCAGCTAGCTCTAGAAAACGTCGCCGGTTCAGTGCAGCTCAAAATGACTGTGGACGAGTCGTGTGCAAATGGCACAAACGTCTCATACAGGTACGGTACATTCACGTTCGCGCTCAACAGCTGGTACCACGTTGCGGGCGTGTATGACGCGGCTACAAAGGCTGTTAAGGTCTATGTAAATGGAAACGAACTACCACTTGGTGCGGGACAGCAGTCCCTCGCGTCTCGCGCATGTAACACCACCGTACCGTTTAGAATTGGTGCGATGGGTGGCGTATCACGGTTCTTCTCCGGACTTATCGACGAGGTGCGAGTGTGGAGTGTCGCACGTACCCAGGCTGAGATACAGCAGGACTATGCGCGCTCACCAGAGAGTATTCCATCGACACTCAGGGCTTACTGGCGGCTGAACAACAATTACACTGACAGCGCGGGCTCAAATACGCTGGTGCCTACCAACAATCCAAACTTTGCTGCTAACGTTGCCTTTGCGCTAAACGGTGTTCTGTCGTGGCCGGTGTTCCAGCTCGCGGGTGTGGGCGAGAGCGCCACGTCTAGTGCAACGAGTACGCTGCCGCTGCTGATTGATGAGGTAGCATCAACTACCGATCCGGTGGCGCCAATACCAATAGATGCGCCCGCGGCTTTTGCGAATGAAAGTAGTAACTCCGAAGTGCTACAAAATGATGAAATCACCTCAGTTCCAACTGAGGAAGATGCACAGGTGCCTGAGGTTCAAGAAACACAGACGCCTGCTCCAGAGACTCCGCCCGCCTCTCCTCCTGAAGATCCCGCTAATCCTCCACCTGTAACGGAGCCAGAAGCTGGGGTGTCTATAGAAGCGCTATAATATAGCTATGATTAATTGGAAAGAATCAGGACTCAAAATACTCTTTTCAGCTGTATATATATATATAGCTGGTTGGATGATAGTGCATATTCTCCCAGATTTGTGGCCAGATCCATTAATTAATAGTGGTCAAAACGCATCGTATCTGATAACTGTGACCATTCTTCTCGTTAGTGTGATTGGAATGTGGAGATCTTCGATTCGATATGTATGGTTAGGCGCGGTACCCATAGTTGTTTGGCTATTAGTTGCCACTCTTGTCGCACTAGTTCCAATGCGAATTGGTTTTTGAGAGTTTTAATTCATTCTAGTCTTTTGCAAAATACTAGAATAGTCATTCTTACTCTCGTGTCTATTCCACTCTCAGACCTTTCAGCAGCTTCTACGACCCTTACAGGTATTGTTGTAATGAAAGATAGTACAGGCACGGGGTTCTTTGATGATATCAAGCTTGTTAACGTGAGTGGTGGCGGTGGAGGAGGGGGGTCAGCTACCATAACATATATCCACACCGACCATCTTGGTGGTACTCAAATAACCACCGACTCGACAGGTGCCGCGACTTCGACCACGTCATATTATCCTTATGGTGCTGACAGGGTGGCTACTGGTCCACAAGATCAAAAAACATATATTGGCGGCTATCGAGATAGCGAGACCACGATGTCCTATCTGAATGCGCGTTACTACGAGGGGTCTCGCGGACAGTTCCTTTCACAGGATCCTGTCTTCTGGGAGGTTGGTCAAACGGCAGATGGAAAAAGTGTACTAACAAACCCCCAACTTCAAAACTCCTATAGTTATGCAGGTAATAACCCAATCAAAGATAAAGACCCGGATGGGAGATGTCCTGTATGTGCTGCAGCACTAGTCTACATAGCGCGAGGAATAATAGTTGGTGCTGGTATAAACACTGGTGCGCAGTACCTTTCAGACGTATACACGAATGTCGATCAGCAAGGAATAGTACCGGGCTCGTTCTTACCCAGAGGAGAGAGTGCTGGAGCATACGGGCAAGGTATATTAAATGCTGTCCCATTGGGAGTTGCAGGAGGTATTGGTAGTGGCGTGGCTCGTGGTATTGGCGTTTCCTCTTTACTAGGTAACTCAGTCGGTATTGGAGTGGGTGCGACATTAAATACCTTTGCAACAGATCCACAGAGAAGTGTTGGTAATGCATTAACTGAAGGAGTAACGACAGGTGTTGCGGGATTCGCAGGGGGTAGAATAATTGGAGGTGTGCCGGGTAGACAGCCAAATCTTTTTACGCCGAACTTCTTCACAGGTGCAAATATGCGGAACGAAATTAAGACAGGTGTCACTTCTCAGGTTTTTCAATCGGGAACACCATCATATTCATCTATTGTTGCTGGACTGTCGCAAGTAGTTAATTCTTTGTCTCCTTATGTGAATAGTTTAAAGGGAAATAATGAAAAGAAAAAATAATATGAAAAAAATATACCGAATTTCATTTACTGTTCCGCTGATCTTTTTTGGTGTAATGTTGACTTATGTTTTCTTTCGTTTTCCTATTGAGCCAACAGGAGAATGGATTACAAGCTGGCTTGTTCTTCTCATACCAACTTTTTTAGGATGTCTTTTGTTGTGGATTACACAGACCATAACCATAGAAGACGAATATATTACGCGAACAGTTCTACTTCTTAAATCAAAGCGTCAAAAAGTATCTGATATTGTTTCTGTGAAAGAAGACGTCGAAGGGCGAAATGTTTATCGATTCAATAGCATTAAGGTTATCTTTAAGGATGGATATTCGTTCCATATTTTTCTAATCGATACGAGGGGTATGAAAGACTTTATAGCTCGAATTCGGGCCGTTGTGCCTCATGTTGTTGATTCAAGCGTGGATGACTACATAAAAAAACCATATTGACACATCGTCACGAACTTTTGCTACTTGAAAATAGCAGCACATCTTTCATCCTCCGTTTGCTTGAGCCAACCACGGAATTGAAGTCCATGACGCTAATTCGAGTGCCACCTGTCTTTTTCCAAAATTGAGCCATATTGCCTCCACACGCAACTCACCAAGTCACACTTCTGCATTGGATGCGATAACTAATTGGGGACAGTATTAATGAGTTGAGCTTCGGCGGAGGCGAGGGTGAAGATTTCGCGCATGAGGACAGCGACATCGTCGCCCTGGATGATGGCGCCAAACTCTTCGCGAATAGAGATAAGGGCGACGCAGTCGTTATAAATATAGACGTCTGATTTTATGTTAAAGAGCTCGAGCGGGACGCGATGACGCGTGCCCTTCATATGCTCAGGCAGAAGTGAGGGGACGGTCGAGACTGGCTGGATAGCAGAGAGAGATGTGTCCTGTGCAGAAAGGCGCTCAAAGAAGTCATGTTCATATTGTGAGTTAGCCTCCTCGAGTGTGTCGGCGGGGAGGAGTGCACAGATGGAGCCACCCTTCGTCATAGTCACGATTTCATCAAAGACTGTTTTGATGCCGCTCCAGCCCTCGAAGAACCGCACGGTTGGCTTAAAGCGGAGCGTCTCAGACATGTGGTGCAGGGTAGGGACGATGTCGGCAGCGATTTTTTCCGTCTCGCGACACTCTTTGAGACGGGCATCGACGATGCTCATGAGCATGTCTGGCGACTCGGCCTGATACTTTTTTGTGTCCCCGTCATCAGTCGCTGATACAAAACCCTTTTCAACCAGCTCGTCCAAAAGCACGTATGCAGTGGTACGATTGATGCCGGATTTTTCTGCTGCGTCTTTTGGTGTGCTTACTCCGTTTTCTAAAAGCGCTACATACAAACGCGCCTCTTTTTCAGTCAGTCCAATATCGATGAGTGAGTCGACAATCATGGTTTGATATTCATGCGCTGTACATTATTCCATGCGAGGTCGAACGCGGCTTTCATCACCTCAGCGATTTCTTTGCTGTGCACGTTTATTGCGTATCGGTGCTCATGCGACATATACGCGACGTTGTCGTCAAAGATGGCGAGATCGCAAGGGAACTTGTACTGCTCTTTGGGTACCAATACCGACCGGTCGAGCTTCATTATGTTCATCTTTATCATTCCACTCGCTGCGGGCCCCGTGGGGTGGATGCCTTTCATAGCGAGCCCATACAGGTGCCGCTTGAAGACATATTTTGGTAGGTAGCCAGGCAGAGTTTTAAAAATCTTTTCTGCTGACGAGGCGACACGCATCAGCTTTTCCTTTGAAGAAAATGTTTGTTCAAAGCCCTCTATCATACCTTCCTTACCCTCTAGGAGGGTTATTTTTGGTCGATATTTCGCACCTTTATATTCTTGGCGCAGCTCAGGCGTCAGTGCCTCCAAGTCCTGCTTCAATAGGCGAAACTTATCCGCTTTTTCCTTCGCCATTTCTGAAAGCTTTTCAGGGGAGGCTGCGGTGTAGCGCATCACCCCAGCGTTCGCGGCGATTCTCGCGAGGCCCTTCTTGGTGAGAGATTCAATGACAGGATAGATGGAGCTCCGCACGATGCTGGTTTTCTCTGCGAGCTCACTCGCAGTCAAATCACCGCTCTCGATGAGCGACACATAGATAGCTGCTTCTTTGTCTGAGAGTCCGAGCGCAACTAATTTTTGGATGAGCGACATTGTTATATCCGTTCAACAGCAAAAATTATTTCTCTAATCATCTACCGCTACTATACACAAAAGTGAGCAAATAAGCCAGCGTTTCTGCTCCTCTATTGACAAAAGCATATAAAACTTGTATTCACTATTGTTATCCTTTGACAACAGTTGCATGGGGAGTACAGTGACTTCATGAAACAACACATTTCCAAAGGTTCGGTCCCCAATGGAATTAATTACTCAATTATCAACGCGCGCCTTGTGGGGGCCGCACGGTTAGGGCGGGGCTTTTTTGTTTTGTTTTATATTTG
>JBDKFU010000034.1:0-7162 GCA_039798565.1 Candidatus Parcubacteria bacterium | reverse complement strand
GACGCCAATCACGGAAGATCCATTTGTATACTACGGGGTGAAAAATACTTTTACGCTCACGCGCGCGTGGGTACCCGATTTTGTCAGTTGGGGATCTATCGGATTTTTCATTTCAGCTATCCTGTTTTCAGAGCGCGCCGCACGACAGCGTTCATTTTGGCGTGCAGACATTGTGTACTCGCGTGACGCGCTTATTTTGTTCCAATACATTCTTCTTGGCCGACCGCTTGTGTATGAGGCGCACACCGCTCCAACGTGGGTCTCGACTTTCGTTGCTCAGCGCGCTCGAAAGGTGGTGACCATATCACAAGGACTTAAAGACGCATACATAGAGCGTGGCATTTCTGCAGAAAAAATTATCGTCGCGCACGATGCGGTCGATTTAGATTTTTCTCACGCGCCGTCACAGGCTGAGGCACGAAATCGACTGGGGCTCCCGCTCGACAAAAAAATAGCGCTCTATGTCGGCAAGATCGACCGAGAAAAAGGTGCGCATATACTCGCCGCTGCATCAGAGTTGCTACAGGATATTCAGGTAGTACTCATAGGTGACGGACCCGAGCTCAGCGGTATCAAAGCTGCTTTTCCAAAAGTCATATGCCTGCCGGCGACACCATACAAAGATCTGCCGTTCGTTTTGCCCGCAGCAGACATACTCGTGATACCAAATAGTGGTCTGAGCCCCACCTTTTCAACGTATACGTCACCACTCAAGTTGTTTGCGTATCTAGCGTCAGGCGTCCCCATCGTCGCTTCAGATGTGCCTGCGATACGTGAGGTGGTGGGTGATGATGCGGTACGTTTTTTTAGGCCGGACGATGTTCAGGCGCTCGTCGCAGCTCTTGAAAATACGCATCAACCGAGACCCACTCCACGCGCACACACCTGGCACGAGCGTGCTACCGGTATACTAAAAGGACTTGCATGAACATAAAAAAAATAACTCGCGCATCCCTTGAAATGTTTCTGAAGTCTGAGGCGAGCGATTTGTATACGCTCGACATTGGTTCGGGAGGCTCGATGTACGGGTACGATAGATTTTTCACCAAACGCGTGACCGTAGACATTGATCCAGCAAGAAATCCTGAAATAGTGGGGGATATTCATGCACTCCCATTTCCTGACGGTACATTCGATCGCGTGCTCTGTGTCGAGGTGTTAGAACACGTGAAGGATCCTCGGCAGGCATTTAAAGAGATGAAGCGTGTCTTAAAGCCAGGAGGAAAGATTGTACTCTCGACACGATTTTTGTTTCCTATCCACGACGCACCGCATGACTATTGGCGTTTTACGCACTTTGCGCTCCAGATGCTCTGTGATGAGGCAGCGCTTGCAGTTGAGCGGCTTGAGCCCGATACGCGTACGCTGTCTGGGTTGGGTGCGGTGATGCAGCGCATCGCTTTTCAATCTCGTTTCAAATATGCAGACAAGTTAGTTAAAGTACTTTTCTTTGCAAAGGCGCGTGTACTCGACTGGGGCTCGTGGCTCACAAAAGAAGAGTTTGGCGATATCAAGAAAGAAACGCGTGTGACCGCGCTCGCGCCAGCTGGATATTTTCTGGTTGCCCAGAAACGCTAAGGCTTAACTATAATAAATTGATCGTTAGTTACTCTGAGAGTCAGTTGATGCTGCGCGCAATGCTCGGCGACGGCGCGTGTGATATCGGGTATGCGATAGTCGTCGCCCGAAAGTAATCCGTTGCGTTTTAGTTTCGGCCAATAGTTTTCTAAGTCTTTAGACACCTGTGCGTATGAATGGTCGCCATCTATATAGACAAAGTCGAGTGACAAATCCGGTATGAGCGCCGCCGCAGCATCTGACGTGTCTCGAATGATGATTGCACTCCCGGTAGTAATCTCGGCACTGAGTCGTGTGCGCACCGCCTCGTATCGTGCATCTTGATGCGCCTGATTATACTTTGCTTTCGAGCCAGGGATTTCTGACCACGGATCGATCACATACACCCGCGACGGGTGTGCTATGTCAAATATACGTCGTGTAAAATGACCCTCGTAGACACCAACTTCTGCACAAGTCCCGCCACGCGGTATCATGCGTAGCAAAAAGTCTCGCGGCTGCGGGAGGAGGGCATCGACTTTTCGATAGATGTTCTTCAGGAATGGCTTCAGCAGTTTGCCGATTGGATTTGAGTTAGCAAATACCTTTAACGTTTGACGCCACTGGTAGTCGTTTCGATAGAGCTGAGCCATCGCACTATTGTACCGTGTGGAAGCGATTCATGGTATCTTTATGGCTTAGAATCGAGTAGTATAAAGGTCATATGGAAAAGGAGCAGGTCGTCATTGTAGGGTATGGCTGGGTGGGGCAGGCGAATGCGCTTGCACTGACTCTGATGGGCTACCAAGTCACGTACATCGACCCTGCTGAGCCGCCGCATCACTATGGTGCGTATGAGCGTATCTATGCAAAAGTTGCGCGTGCCGAGAGTATCGCCGCCGTTGACTCGCCAAATACTGTTTTTATTGTTTGCATTGGTGACAAAGTGTCAGAAGACGGCATCCAAGATATTTCACTGATAACGTCAGCGCTCAAACAGTTAGCAGATGTGCAGGGCACCGTGATACTCCGCTCGACCATACTCCCCGGCAAGCTCAGTGGCCTGCAGTTCGACTACTATTTTCCAGAGTACCTGCATGAGAAAGTGGCAGTAGAAGAATGTATCAATCCGTATATTTTCGTTATCGGCAAAAGAGGGACTCCACGGACAATTTCATTTCTTAAAGAGTTTGAACGGCGCGCGCTGAAGGCATTTACTGGTACTCCTGAGGAGGCGGCCTTCTTAAAATACCTCTGGAATATTTGGAACGCTATTCGCATCGCGTTCGTTAATGAATTTGGAAATACCATCGCACTCCCATCTTCAAAAGAAAACCTCGCGTCTATTGAACGAATTATCGACTTCATGTTCGAGCGCGGTATCTATCGTCGGTACGGCCGTGCGTACGATGGCCACTGTCTGCCCAAAGATATGCGTGCCTTTGTGCGCTGGTATCAAGATCAGGGTAACGACATGTCGATGCTTGACGGTGTCAATAAGTCTAATGCTGCGCATATGAAGATACAAAATCAGTATCCCCAGATGCCTGAATGGTACTCGCAATATCCCGAGCGCCATATTTCTGCTAAGGTCGCTCTCAAAGCCCTCTGGCACACGTTTATCAAGGTGATTACGCTCTCATATTAGGCGATGAATAAAATTGTCCATATTACTGGTGGATGCGGATATGTCGGTAGTAGAACCGCGGTAGCGTTAGCAAAAGGGGGGTATAAAACGATTATTGTTGATAAGGCGACGCCAGAGGAGCGTCGTGCGATTCTGCCCGCAGATAGCGAATACAGAAAGGCAGATTTGACCGATCCAGCACAAGCCCGCGAGTCGTTGAAAGATGCAGAGTTCGTCATACATCTCGCCGCTAACATCGGGCCCATAAACTACATGTGGGACAAGCAGGCAGAGATTTTGTGGGAGAACACCGCGATTGACGCAGGTGTGTATCCTGCGTTTCAAGCGGCAGGCACGAAGCTAGTTATGTACTCATCGACGTCGATGGTGCATCAGCATTCGCCACGGTATCCATACGTTGAAACCGATTTGAAAGATACCCCACCACCAACAAACGTCTATGGCTACTCAAAGTTAGGCGGTGAGTACTTTTGTCGCGCGTATAAGCAGCAGTACGGCGGGCCAAACTATGTCGTCATTAGGTTCCATAACATCTATGGTCCTGGAGAAGACTCAAAAGGTTCAACGCCGGGCGATATCCACGTTATCCCGGCACTCATTGAGAAGGTGCTTCGCGGTAAGTACCCGCTCCCGCTCATTGGTGACCCAGAAGCGACACGGCCATTTACGTACATTGATGATGTCGTTGATGCTGTAGTGCAGCTGTTTGAAAAGGCGCTTGCAGGCGAGCAGGGTGTGCTTAATACTGATTTTAATATCGCATCCCCAGAAGAAACGCGGATACTGGATTTGGCAGAGATGACGTGGCGAATGTTTGGCGACGGCCGGCCATTTGCATTTACCGCAGAAGAAACCAACGCGTCTAAAACGTCGTCCCATCGACGGGCCGCTGATATTTCAAAGTTACTTTCAGTGATTGATTGGAAGCCGAAACTTACACTTGAAGAGGGTATGCAACGGACGGCCACGTGGGTACGCGAGGTTATCGCGCGGGGCTAGTACGCGCGCTGTTGTTCAAATGCAGGAGGAGGCAGTTTAAATGTTTTACGAACTAATTGTTCGAGCGGAAAGAGTGTATTACGCAGTGTCTCGACCTCTCGAAAGTTGAATTCAATAGTATTTCTTTCGCCAGCGTGTGCAAAGTTTCCACGTCGGTGGAATCCGCCGACGTCGCCTATCACGAGTGCGTTTGCTGGGACAGTAAGGGGTGTTTCAACCAGCCCATATCGTTTGATCTCTTCATCTGTTACTTTGACCCACGGCTCACCCACACGGTATTCGCCGCCAGTCTCGGGGTTCCATCGGTTCATCGCATAGCGCACCGAAAGAATGTATTCAAATAGAAGTCGTCGAATGCCGCCATGGCGATGCGATCCAAAACAGTAGTAGAGCGTACCAGAATCTTTGTCTGCGGGTGTGAGATAGTAAAATGCCTTGAACACACGCGTTGGTACATCCATGTGCAGGTTGTTAGTCCCACCATTTTGTGGGAGTCGTGATTCCTCGTCTGAGCAGCGAATGGACGTGAGATAGACGTTCCAAGGAAAATGGTACGTTCTGTTTAAATATGTTTCTGCGAGTGCACGAATATGTGGATGGTTCAAAAGTCGTGTACGTAAGGCATCAGAAACTCGCGCGTCACTGATACTCATACGCATGACGTGAGGGAGTCCGACCTCTGAACTGTCTTGCACAAATTGTGGTTTCAGTGAGTCGAATTCTTTTTTTATTTGCTCGTACTCTGCAGATGGCAGAAAGTTAGGGACTATAAGCGCGCCACGCGCGTTGAGCGTCGCTAGCTCGTCTTGATACTCGGTAGGGATACGTTTAGGGATACGCAGTACGCGCCAGAGCCAGAGTCCAAAAATTCTGACTATCTGCCAGCCTAAAAGGTTTAGAACGAATGAGTCACTGTATGTTCTTGGTTTTGCGAGCAGGAGGCGTTGTATGAGGTTTTTCTTACCCATGGCCATATTGTATACTACCCTCATATATCTATGAAGGTTCTCGCCATTGCAGAAACGCTTAAAATTCAGTCTGGCTGGGGCCGCTATGCCCGCTCTATTATCGATGAGTACAAAAAGAAGGGGATAGACTATACGATTATTACAGCGCGTAAAAAAGAGGCGACGGGTGAGGAGAACGGCGTTCTAGGTCCTCAGACGAAACTCGGTTTCATTAAAAATCTTTTTGCAACACGAGCGTATGCAAAAGACTGCGACATCGTCCATGCGTACGATGTGTGGCCATACGCGGTGTATGGCTGGTTTGCAGTCTTGGGCACCAAAAAGCGGTTGTTTATCACCGGCGTCGGCACGTATTCTGTTGCGCCCTTTAATTCTTTTTTGAAAGGCATACTCGCGGGGTGGGCGTGTCGACGCGCAGAAAAAATATTCTCTATCGCTGACTATACCAAACGTCGAATGCTGGAGAAAATAAAACTTACTAACATCGTGACCGTTTTTTGGGGCACCTCGGTGTTAGAACCTTTAAACGAGGCAGACTATGCAGAGCAGGCAGGATTTTTCGACATCCCGCTCGACCGGCACCCACGCATACTCACGGTGGGTCAAATCAAACACCGAAAGGGTCAGCTAGATACCCTAAAGGCGCTCGCAAAGATTAAAGAGCAGTATCCCGATTTTCTGTACGTCATTGTCGGTTCAGACGAGGATCCGCGCTACATCGCGGAAATAAAAAAGTTTGCTGCTGAGCGGGGTATCGAACGCAATGTGCGACTTATACACAACGCAAAGGGCGACAAGCCGCTTCGCTTCTTCTACGGGATGACAGACGTCTTTGCTATGAATTCAAACAACGATGGCGATCACTTTGAAGGATTTGGTCTTGTCTTTCTTGAGGCAGAGCAGTTTGGAAAGCCCGTCATCGGCTCGTCAGGTTGTGGCATCGAGCAGGCGCTTGAAGACGGGTACAACGGCTATTTAACGCGCCAGAGCGATATCGACGACATTGCAGAGAAGTTTAAAAAACTATTCTCTGGCGATATGGCGGCTTTCGGCGCCCACTCAAAAGAATTTTACAAACGTTTTACCTGGGAGAAGACGGCCGCAGCATATATCGAGTACTACAACACGCGGTCTTGAAATAAGTTGCATTGTGTATTATAATGGTGAGACATGGGCTCTGAGGCACCAATAACGTATATACAGGGCGAGCCGCCTGAAAAGGCGACGCCAATGGATGAAAAGACGCGTGCACGCGCTGAAAAGCGCTTTCATCAGGTGCGGGGCGGCACGGTTCTATACAATCGCGACACAAAAAAACTTGTTCTGGTCCGCACCCCACAGACACCGTGGTGGTTTTTTGAAGCAGATGCAAAAGCGTTTGAAGATTCGGATCGAAGTGGCGACCAAATTGGTGATGTGCGTCGCGACCCATACCTCTATCACCGTGTTGCGTCGCGTGCAGTTTCAAAATCGGGGATCGCGCATATGCGCAGCGTAACCGATTTGCAGTACGTGTCAGGAAATCGGTATGTGCGCGCTGAGGGCGATACACAAAAGCCCATTGCATCGTTTGTGCACCTTTTCTCATATGGCGTCTCAAGAAATGATGTACGAAATCTTAAAAGACACCTTACGGCCGAGCAAAAAGAAAACAATTTGAAAGGGGTTGAAATAAAAGAATTCTCTCGAAGCGAGTTGGTGCGCGATGGTATGCATCAGTCGCTCGTTGATGCGTACGATGACATTTTTGGAGAACCGCATGCGATTCGATCACCAAAGACGTATGACGATTTTCCAGACGCGAAGTTAAAGGCAGAACGACTTACAGACGAAGAGATGGGGGCTGCCCTCGGTGAGACCCAAGTACTTTTTTCTGATGTGGTGCCAATGAACGTATCACGAAAGACCTTTTATCTCGTAAAACGCAAAGCAAAGCCAGCGAGTGGCTGGTGGTGGTTTGGTGGCACTCTCGACCCATACAAGCATCGTG
>JBDKFU010000033.1:0-4092 GCA_039798565.1 Candidatus Parcubacteria bacterium | reverse complement strand
GAGTACGATATCCACGCACTTTTAAAAAACTATGGAGAAGATGCAAAATTTTTATATTCTCCGTTTTCTCAGTTTGGAGTAGAGGATACGTTTAAGTACTTTTCTACGCGCGGCCTGCCACTCGTGGTCGAGGCGAGAAAACGCGCTTTCCCCGAGACACAAAAAGCTACTGATGTAGTCAAAGTGCTCATGGGTGAGCTCAAAAAACACCATGTCACTATAGTTCGCTCAACGATTAAACGCATTGTCGGCGACGGCACTGCTATCACCGGAGTCGAGACGACGGGCGGCACCATTCGCGCTCGCGCCTACATACTGGCCACCGGCGGCGCGTCGCATCCAGAAACGGGCTCCACTGGCGACGGTTTCAAGTTTTTAAAAAGCATTGGTCACACCGTCAAAGACCCGACGCCGACCATCGTGCCACTTTCTGTACGCGATCGGTGGATTAAAATACTCGCCGGTGTGTCACTTAAAAAGGTCGCCATCTCTTTTTATTTAGATGACAAAAAACAGTTTTCAAAAAGCGGTGACATTTTATGCACGCATTTTGGCCTCTCTGGCCCCACGATACTAAATAGTGCAAGTACAGTGAGCGATTTGTTAGAGGGCGGTGGCGTTGTCACTGCAAAAATCGATGCACACCCGACACTCGACCTCGGCGCACTCGAAAAGCACGTGATAGCAGTGTTTGATGCGAACAAAAATAAAACACTAAAGACCGTGTTTAAAGAGCTGTGTCCGGTCGGTAGCGCAAAAGGTGTGCAGACACTTCTCACCGACATTAATTTTGAAACAAAAGTGCATAGCGTGAGTCGGGACGACAGAAAAAAGATAGTGCGACTTCTGAAAGCGCTCCCAGTGTCAGTAAGTGGGCTCATGGGCTATGACCGCGCGGTAGTTGCAGACGGTGGTGTGCCGCTGTCAGAGATCGATACGCGCACCATGCGCTCGCTAAAGTACAGTAATTTATTTGTGACAGGGGATTTGCTCCACATTAACCGCCCTTCAGGAGGCTACTCACTTCAACTGTGTTGGACCACAGGCCACGTCGCGGGCACACACGCCGCATCACTTATCGAGGCGTAACTCTTCGTCGATTCTAATTTGACTCACAAACTCGGGCACGTGTGAGACGAGCACCATGGCGCCCTCGTATGCGTCGAGCGCGCGTGCAATCACCGGCAGGTGGCGAAAGTTAATGTGGTTCGTCGGCTCGTCGAGTATAAGGAGTCCGGGTTTTTGGAGAACCAGTCGTGCAAAGGCGACCAGGCCCTTCTGGCCCTCAGATAAGCTACCGATGGTGGTGCGGAGCATGTCAGACGTGATTAAAAAGCCACTTGCGACAGAGCGCAGGTTCTCTTCTATTTGGCGCTCCATGACTGACATGAGTGATTCGTGCACTGTGTCGTTAAAATTGAGGGTAGAGAAGTCCTGTCGGTAGTATCCAACGGTGACTCCGGGGGCGATTATGGCGCCCTCCGCAGTCCCGTTCGCCAGGGACTCAAGAAGGGTCGTTTTACCGATGCCGTTAGGGCCCGAGAGGAGAAGGTGCATCTTTCGTTTCAAGATGATATTGGTTTTGTGCGAGACAATCTTGTGTGTCTTCGGGTTCATTATCGAGTACTGGGTCAGTGTGAGTATTTCACCCAGCGCCTCACCAGACGGGATAATAAATTGACGAATAGTTTTATCCTCTTTGCGCACGTCGACCTTTTGTTCTGCCAGTTCTTCTGCTTTTTCGCGCATGCGCTTTGCCACCACGCGCATCTGCCCGCCTTTTTGTGCAAAGACGTTCGCCTGTGCTTTCTTTGCATCGATTTCTTTCGCGAGTCGGGCGTTCTTAATGTTCTCCTTTTCAATACGGGTTGCTATCTCGGCCTGCACGTCGGTGTACGTGCCCACATACTGCTCGATGGTGCGGCTAAAGATATCAAGGTACAACACGCCTTGAGTAAATGCGTTTAAAAATTCTGCATCGTGCGATATAACCACGCACGTTTTTTTATAGTCGACCAAAAACTTGGTGAGATGCTCGATACCAGCTTTGTCGAGGTTGTTGGTCGGCTCGTCTAACAAAAGAATGTCAGGATTTTGAATGAGCGCAGAGGCGAGCAAGAGTCGCGCCTGCTGGCCGCCCGACAGCGTCTTTACTTTGCGGTCATACACGGGCGTGTGCGAGTGGACATGGAGATTCACTGCCTCGAGCACCTTGTCGATGCGCGGATCAATGTCATATATTTTTTTAGAAAAGCACGCCTGAAAAAATTCACGCACCGTGAGCTCCATTTCAGCACGAGGAATCACCTGGCGCGCGGTTGCAATCGTTGAGCCGCGGTCGATATGTATCGTGCCGGAGTCTGGTGTTAGTGTGCCCGTGATAAGTCCAAACAGTGTTGATTTACCCGCACCATTTTGTCCCATGAGTGCAATTTTTGCACCGCGGCGGATAGGAAAACTCACCTCTTTAAGGATGGGGTGTACATGGCTATATTCGAACGAGACGTCCTCGAACCGGATAATCACTTCCTGTTTGCTCACACAAGCTTAGCGTACCGTATGTGCGCTAAAATAGATAGGTGACGCAGATAGATTACAAAGAGATTGAAAAGCGACTCACCGCAGCAACCGCTGTTTTTTCTGATTCGTCGTCAACAATAGATAAAGTGCGCTCTGCGGTGTCACTGCTGGTTGGCATACACCCGCGCACCGATGCTCTGTGTTCAGAATGCCTCCGTCAGCTCGACACCGTGGGGCGTATCGAGCGTGGTGAGCTGACAGAACTCGCAGCGAACGCTCTACCAGAAGAGACGGACGAGCAAAAACGAAGAAAAAAGGCACTCCTGCTGCTCCTCAAGGGTTGGAAGGACCTCCAAGCTGAAGTAGCGCGCGTGCAGCAGGAATTTCAGGCCCAAAAACAGGGTGGAAGCCAAAGTTCAATGTGGGGCAGGATATTTAGTGCTACAAAAGGACCGCTCGCTATCATTACGCTCATCGCGATAGGCATCGCGGCCATGAGTGCAACGTCGGTTGATATCGTTATTAAGAATCAAGGGTGCAGCACCTTTGTTTCAAACGGTTCAGTGCCCATTGCGATACCTGGCTTAGTTATTCCAACTGAGCCAATTGAATCCGGTGGCTCTGCGGTGGCGACTATTCCACCACTGACGCTCACGATTGATGGGTCAGATCAGTCTGTATTAAAAATTTCTTCTCTAAAATTGTCTTTTTCTATAAAACTGACGAATGCGGTGAGCGATGTGCTCGTTGACTCTGCTTCGGTTCTAGGCACCCAGCGCGAAATTAAGCTTTCTGACGGTGAGGAGCACACGGTGACTATCGTGTGCGGCGTTTGATATACTGATGCCATGAAGGTGCGGCAGATTGTCGAGCGGCTCATGGAGCAGGGGAAAGGTATACTCGCGGCTGACGAGTCTCCAAAAACAATGACACCTCGACTGGAGTCGCGTGGCATAGAATCGACAGAAGAAGTACGTCGCCGCTTCCGCGAGATACTACTCACGACCAGTGGCATCGAAGAATATTTGTCCGGCGTCATTTTTCACGACGAAACGCTGCGCCAGACACTCGCGGACGGCACACCGTTTGCAGACGCGACGTTTGCATTAAATATTTTGCCCGGTATTAAGGTTGATGCAGGTCCCATTGATGACCCTCAGTTTGAGGGCGGACAAGTAACGGACGGACTTGATGGACTTTCTGAGCGACTTGCAGCATATAAGACGATGGGCGCGCGTTTTACTAAGTGGCGGAGCGTCGCGCATGTCCACGATATCCCCGGTAACCCGGCGATGCGCGAAAATGCGAGTCGATTTGCCGCCTACGCGGCCGCCGTGCTTGAAGCCGAGATGGTGCCCATCATTGAGCCAGAAGTATTGATGACGGGTCAACACACGGCCGCAGAAGCAGAGAGCGCCATCATAGAATTTCTCTCCGTTGTTGTTGATGCGTTGACTGCAAAAGGCATTGATCTTAGAAATGTCATCTTTAAAACGTCAATGGCGGTGTCAGGAGCCGAGTCTGACTTCAGAGTGCCACACACCGAGGTCGCAGAACGCACGGTGCGAGCAC
>JBDKFU010000032.1:0-13755 GCA_039798565.1 Candidatus Parcubacteria bacterium | reverse complement strand
AGCATACCGTCCCTGCCAATTTTTTTCAAATGATTGTCGATAAGTTCAAAAATGTCTGACAGTCGTGCGACCAATATGTCGCCGAGTCGCTTTTTTGACACGCTCGATGTTGCGCCAAGCTTGAGTTGTTCTGCTTCGTCGAGTGAGATGCGAAGCCCAAGTGCAATGTCCTTGGTGATATCCATCGAGCCTATTTTAAATATCTTAACTGAAATGGGGATACCGTTATCAAACACGGCGATAGATACTGTTTCTGCGCCGATGTTCGCGAGCACGCAGCCAGCTTTTTTTTCTGCGTTTGAAAGGGTGACGATACTCGCCGCAAGGGGCGCTGCCATGATGTCGATGACTGCAACATCTGCATCTTCGACCGCTGAGATAACATCGTCGACGTGTTGTTCGAGCGCGGTGATATAGAGAACGTCGACAGCAATTTTCGACCCCTTCATGCCTTGTGGGCGACCCATGACTTCAAAGCCGTCGAGAGAGTACAGGGCCGGCACCGTGTGGAGAATGCGTCGGTTTGTAAAACGCACGCTCGCGTTCATGTGTGCCGATTGGAGCGCCTTCTCTATATCGAGGTCAGTAACCTCGGCATCAGCGCGAGCGATAACCGCTTCACCGCGACTGCGCACCTCTTCAAGTCCAATACCCCCCACAGAGACATAGGCGCTCTTTACGCGCGTGCCAGCAGTCTTTTCTGCTTGTGCGACTGCAACGCGTATGGAGCGAGACACTTCGCCGACAGACAATATATAGCCGTGGCGCATACCCTTACTCTCAGAGATGCCGGTGCCAACGATGCGTGGGTAGGGTGAGTCTGGATTAACTTCTGCTATAACGACACGCACTTGCGATGTTCCAATATCAATGCCGGTGATGCGTCTCGCCATGAATAATTTTTTTGTTGGTGAACGGATGCCAGAGTCGAAGACTGCGACAATGCTTTAATTCTACCTCATCCATTGCACGTCCGTGATCGTGTCCACTGAGATGTACCATACCGTGCACGATGAGGTAGGGGAGATACGTGTCAGCATCTACTTTCCATGCCTTCGCGTGTTTCACCACCTCGCTTTTACAAACGACAATTTCACCGGACGTATCAGAAAGTTGAAACGAAAGAATATCAGTCGGTTTATTTATTTTTCTATACTGTCGGTTCAGGCGCTGTATCGTTTTGGGGGTGACGTACTCGAACGATAGTTCATACTGACTACCTAAAACCGCGCGTTTAGCGCGGTTCAGAAATGCAGGTGTAACGAGACGCATCGCAATTTATGCAGCAGGGCGGCGTGGGCCACGGACGACCTCTTTGATAAGTCCGAGACGCTCCTTCTCCTGGTATTCCTCCTTGCGGGTGATGCGGCGCATCGCTGACTTCTTACGCTTCATTTTCGACTTCTGGCGCTCAATATAGCGAGCTCCCTTAACACGGCGGATGATGCCGGCGCCCTGGACGCGCTTGGTAAAACGGCGGATAAGCGCCATCGAGTTTTCCGTTCCGTGCTTTGCTACTGCGACATTTATCATAACCTCACCATTTAAGCACAGTTTATTCGGCCATGCAATTAGGCCTTCTTGGCGAGGTAGCTTGGGAGCTTGGTCTGGGGGATGGACTCTTGGACGAGCGAGGTGAGGTGGCGGACGAGGACGGTGCCGTCGATGGACTCTCGCTGGCCGATAATGCCAACATAGGTGGCGCCGTTCTTCTGGGCTAACTGCATTTGCTCTCGCAGGTTGTCAGAAAGGAGGGCCTGGCCGACTGCAAGTTCTGCACGCCACAGGGCCTCCATAAGGGCGAACGCCTTGTGCTTTGCAGCCTCGCCGACATGCACCACGAAGCAGGAGAGGACTTGTGGATGGTCGCGGTATTCAATATTAGCGGGTACGGTGATAGCGATGGACACACCGAGGCCTGTCTTCATAAACTTACGCGCGTAGTCGTCGACGCGTCCGCCGCGCGCGATGACCTCCTTCTCGCCTTTTTTGTTGGTTCCGGTGATTGCAAACAGAAGTTCTGACTGCACGAGCGGGGTGCCCATGAGGTGTGGCGAGATGGTGTATTCGATGCCCACAGACTCAAAGAGCGCGAGAGTGTCGAGCATGGTCTTTCGTGACGACTCTGAGAGGGAGTCGATAGGGCGCGGGAGCTTCTCTAATATAAGGTCGCGTTTTATGAGCTCGTGGTATGCGGCCAGGGGGTCGCGCGCGGCGAGTGTCCGGATATCCTCCGGTGCGTCGTTCATGTTTTTGCGGAAGTAGTTGGTGAGCTCGCGCGTAAAGCGACGGCGCGACTCTTGGTCGCCGATTGATGACAGGTTGAGTGTAATGTCGGTGTAGCCAATAAGTTCTGCTATCGACATCGCCGCCTTCACCACAAGTGCATGTGCAATAACGTGTTTTGCGGAAAGAATAGAAAAGGCGAGTGTGGTCGAGTGGCCTTTCTTTGCGCCACCCCACACCGCAGTTGGTGCGGCGTAGCCGTCTTTTGCTTTTGCTTGAATGAGTGCAAGTTGAGTCGCTGTTTGGTGGTCGTTCGATGGTTGTGAGGCGACTGACTTTTGTGACAGACCCACTTGTTGTGACGTAAAGCCGTACGCCGCAGCGATGCGTTCAATGGATGTCTTTAATGATTCAAGACCGCGAGTACTTTCGTAGAGTGGCATATTAGTTTTGTGTTTTTACGCTTCCTGGGAAAGCACCAATGCGTTCAAGGGGGAATAATCTAAGTAATGCACGGCCAACAACATCGTGGCGTGGTAGTGAACCCCAGACCCTCGAATCTGATGACGCGTTTCTATTATCACCCATGACAAAGAATTCATTCTCACCAAGTGTGTATGTTCCAAACTCTGGTCGTGCGTCCGCTGCACGGTATGTTTCGTCGAGTGTAATAGGCTCAAGACCGTCTGGTCGGCGGATAATAATGGTGGCACCCTGTAGTTCTACTGTTTCATTCGGGAGACCGATGACTCGCTTGATAAAGTAGGTCGACTCGTCGTTAGGATAACGCATGATGATGACGTCGCCGCGTGCAGGGTCTTCAAATTGATACGTGAGTTGGTCGACGATAAGGTACTCACCGTTTTCAAAGGTGGGTTCCATTGATGCACCGTGCACAATAAACGGTTGTGCAACAAACCAACGTATCGGAATAACTATGAAGAGTGCAATGAGAGCGAATATAACGAGATCATTTGTGTACTTAATCTCGTGTGTCTCCATACGTTGAATTGTATGCTCGATGTGAGTTGTAAACAAGAGCGAACGCGTTGTCTAATGTGCACAGAACACATACGCGGTGTACAATGGCGACATGTCAACACATTTAATTGTTGGTTTGGGCAATCCAGACAAAGAACACGAGCAAACACGCCATAATGCTGGACGCATGGCAGTTGAATTTATTCGCTCAGCGCAGGACTTTGTTGATTGGAAGACAAATTCTAAGCCACCGTTTCTAGAATCAAAGGGGAAAATAGGCGCCGCGACGGTCACGCTCATGAATCCGAACACCTATATGAACAAAAGCGGCGCTGCAGTCGCTCATTATATAAAGAATAAGAAGGGGGCGGGGAATACTATCGTCATCTATGACGATCTCGACCTGCCTTTGGGTACTATAAAAATCTCTTACGGCCGCTCCTCAGGGGGGCATAACGGTGTCGAATCCGTAATTAAGGCTTTAAAAACAAGAGATTTCCCGCGTATCCGTATTGGCGTCTCGAGAAAGTCAGCAAAGGGTGTCGCGATAAAGCCAAGTGGCGAAGATAAGGTGCTGCGGCTCCTCCTCGGGCGGTTCACCTCGGCAGATATGACCATACTTAAGAAGGTATTTAAAGAGGTTAATGCGGCGGTCGAGACGATAATTGCAGAGGGACGCGAAATTGCAATGACCCGCCACAACGGGTAGAGTGGAGGCATGAGGCGTACCGTGGTTAGTAGTTTCTGTAGAGAAACGCTGAACGCAGCCAATGCAGCCGACGATGCATATATTGCACGTCTTGTTCGTGATTATCAGGACGGTAGAAAATTAATTCGAGGCGCCCGAAACGATGACGAGGTTCGTCGCATGGGTCAAATGGTGCACGAGTGCGGGATGCAGATGATTCGCGCCCTAGCCGAGCTCCCCAATCAGCGCACCGTACACTGATTTGACAGATTGCTTTATATATGATACAATCCGCCCATGAAGGCAGGAGTGGACACAGCGCCCAAACGGAGGGCATTTTTTAGAACTAAATCTCTAGAAGAGCGAGATGCTCGTAAGGTTTTGACGACGGCGCGAAGAAACTGGGTCAAAGCTCTGAAGCGTGGGTCACCTGATGAGAAACAAAAGACTGAAGCAGAGTACACTGAGGCACTTAAAAGGGTGAGTGGACTTATCGCGCAAGAGCGTGGGGCTGCCGCGGCGGCGCAGTTTGATTTCAATGAAAAAAGCATCTTTGGTGCAAAAAACAGAGAGCGTCTGTGGCAGAACAAATTTGTTCGTGCACTTAGCTACACCGCACTTGGTGTGGCGCTCGTTGCGCTCGGTATTACATTAAGCGCCGTGTCACTCCCTGCGCTCGCCACAGCACTAACAACCTTTGGCAAGGTGCTTACACCAAAGATACTTGCAGGACTTGCTGTCTCGCTGACATTCGGCTTAGCTGCAGGACTCACGATGGGGGAGTTGCTTGCGCAAGGGGTATTTATTAAACGCGCGGCACGCCGCGAGGGCATCTCGCCAGCGCTGCTTACAAAAGAAAACTACAGTAGGGCGTTGGCAGACGCTGAGCGCGCGGTGAAGCAGGGCGTATCGTGGGAGGAGTTTCAAAAAACACAGAGTGGAAAGATAATTCGTGCCATGACCCGTGTCAATGTATTTAAAAACCGCACTCGTGTCGCGACGGGCCTCGCATCGACTGCCGGAGCCTTCTCTCTCTTTCATCATGGCTGGGGCTCTGAGATTATTGCAAGATTTTATGGATCGACACATGGTGCTGACACTATGTTTGCTAGTGTTTCAGAAATTGATGCAGCACGGGGCGTTATGCGCGCCATCGGAGACAGGTTTGCAGAATTTTTTGTGCTCATCGCATCTCTGAGTCCGGTCACTGATGCGCAGGCAAAGCCAAAGGGAGGCAATAATAATAATGGCACAAGGGGTAGGGACCGCGGCGGCAGAAATAATCGTGACAGATATGCTCGGCGCGACCGTGGCCATAGCCCAAATAGTAAGCCTGATCGCGGACACCGTTCTCGCACCAATCGTTGGCGTAAACTCATTATGGCCGGCTTGTACATTATGATGTACGACGAAGCAACGGGCAAAATGTCACGCCACCTCGTGACCGAGAACGACCCACTCCTCGACAACGTGCCAGACAATGTAGAGATTTATCCAGATCGTCCAACAATACCACCAGACCAGCTATACTCTGAAATAAAAAAGAATGGCAGATACTTTGCCGTTATAAACAAAGATGGTACGTACTCAATCTTTAGGCTCGATAACACAACGGGCAAAGCAGAGCTTGTTGGTGTCACAGATTATGCAGACCTAACGCGTGTAGATGAGCGTAATGAGTACAAGGACATACTACTGCTTACACCAGAAGAGATGAAGGGTCTTTCTGCTGCAGACCAAAAAGTCATTGCTGAAAATCAAAAACGTCTAGGCACTGGCAAGATGCCAGAGGGCAAAGATGCGATCCCGGTTGCGTCGCGTGAAGAAACTAAAGATCTTTTTGTGCTTTGCGACGTTAAAGATTGGAAGGTAGAAAATCAGCAGTTTGACCCTGTAAAGGAGGTCAACCGTATGTTGTCGACTCTACTTAAGACGGTTGGTGGCGAATCCCAAAACTATGTTGAATGGTTCAACACGTACTTCCTATCCGACTTTACGTGGGGGGGTAAGAAATTTAAGACCGCATACATTCTTGGGGGAGAAAATCGCACCTCCTTGCATGAAATTATCAAGCTTATTTGTGGAACAGATGCATCATACACACGTGCCGCACAAGTGATTATGGCCGTTTTAAACATTGACGATAGTTTTAATACGCTCCCACTTCATGAGCGCCACGAGATACTCGGAGAATTATATGAAAACTTTGATGCGCATGACTATGGCGGAGACGGCAAAGTAGACTCAGGTAGTTGGCGCTTCAGTCGTATTCCAGAATACGTGATGATGATTGCACTTATAGATATGCTGCATGACCCAGAAGCACTGAGGGCGCGATGTCCAAAGTTCTATGCGTACATGCGCACACTTATCAACAACCATCCCGTATTGAGGCAGATTATTGCTGTGAAGTAAGACTACTTTGCTTTCGTGTAAGCAGGGCTTCCACAATGCGCTCACTCGGAAATGTGCACGAGCGCACATTTCACTCACTTCGCTTTCGTGTACGAGAGCGTCATGCGATGCTCCTTTGGTTCGAACAAGGTAATGCGGAACGAGAATATTTTACCGAGACCAAGTACCTCTTTAAGTTTCTCTGGAGACTCAAACTCTGACACGTGGACGAGTCCAGCCACACCTTCTTCGATTGAAGCGAGTGCGCCGTACTTGTTGTACTTAATGATAGCGGCGTTAACAACGTCATCTTTTTTGTACTTTGCAGCAGCAATGGTCCATGGGTCATCAGTAAGTTGTTTCAATGACAATGAGATTTTTCCATCCTTGATGTCGATGACTTTTACTTTCACTTCCTGACCAACCTTTGCAAAGACACGCGGGTCTTCAACGAGGCCCCAATCGATTTCAGAAATGTGGACGAGTCCCTCAAGGCCGTCGCGGACCTTCACAAAGATGCCAAAGTCGACGATGCCAGTCACGACGCCATCAAGAACGTCGCCGACCGAGTACTCGTCAGCTGAGCTCATCTTTGCAGAGTCGCTCGAGCCGCCCTTCTCAGAGAAGATAAGCTTTCCTTCGCGAGGGTCAGCAGTAATGATAGAGACAGAGAGCGTGGTGTTAATGAGCTTCTTCAACTCCTCAAGAATCAAATTTTTCTCACCAGACTCAACGCGTGGGTAGTGCTCTGGCTTAAGCTGAGAAGCAGGGAGGAAGCCTTGGATACCCTGCCATGAAATGATAAGGCCACCCTTGTTTGCATCTTTAACTGCAAGTTCAAATACGGTACCACTTGCGATAGCTTTTTCAGCGTCTGACCAAATCATCGCTTGGCGTGCCTCCTTGAGTGAGAGCTCGATGTAGCCCTCCTTCGACGACATACGCACGACTTTCGCCGTGACAAGGTCGCCCATGGCTACCTTCTTTAATACGTCACGAGCTGACAAGTACTCCTTGCCGTAAATAATACCGGTGCCAAAGGGTGCCAAGTTAACGTAAACCTTACCTGGACCAATGAAGATAACGGGACCCTCAATGGTGTCACCGATAGACGGTGGCATCGCCGCTCCAGAAAGGAGGGTGTCCATGAGCGTGAGCTCGGGCACAACGACTGCTGCTTTTTTCTTTGCCATGAGTTATGAACAAATCAGTTGGGTATCCAGTTGCTTACGCAGTGGAGGGTTATCCCGACCGAAAGAACATATGCCATAAACGGCTTATGTAGAGGCACTATAGCAGGGTCTCTGAGGGGTGTAAAGTGCGATATTTCGTAATACTTCTGTAATATTGCCCGTCATGTAATCGTCTGGTACTGTGGGAATATGTACGTACAAATGGAAAAAAGGCCCATTATTGGCCCTGGGGGTACTCTGCTCACTACCGGTGAGGCGCTAAACAGAATGCGTGAGCTCCGTCGAGAAGTCGAAATGGAGGGGGTACAGCGTGTTTTTATGCACGGCCAGCTTGACCCAGAGGTCATTCGTCGCAGAATGGATGAGCTTAATCTGATAGAAACACAACTCGGTAATCATTTAAAGAAGATAACGCGACGCTCGACGCGTCACTAGACGTTTTCTTGACCGCAAGCGGGGGAGTCGTTACACTACCTGTAGTGGCGAAGGATCATAAGTACCGCACTGAAGAAGAGATACTAAAAATACTGCGGATGGATGTGGCGGGTATCCCGTATAAAGCTATAGCCGACGAATTCGGATTCTCAACTGAAAATCAAGTTGCAGTGCTCATTTCAAATATCAAAAATAGAAAGCGGGGGCTCACCACGAGGTTTAATGCATGGAAGCGGGAGCGTGCCGTCCTCGCCGAGCGTTATTTGAGCGATAGCGTCAGTCAATCACAGCTTGCTCGTGAGAGGGGGGTGACCAGGCAAGCAATTAGAATTCGGCTCGGCCGAGAGGGGGTAGACGCAGAGGTTCGTGATGAGCTGAAGCACGAGATAAAAGTGTAGCCCCGCATTGACCGCCCAATAAAACTAACTATACTGTGCGAATATGGGCTATTCAGAAAATGCACCAAAGAGGGACGACAGGGAATTGAAGAAGGGTACGTCGCCCCTGTTGGGCACGCCGCTTCAGCAAGCGAACACCGACATCATTGCGCGCTCAATGTTCAACATGACGCAGCTAAAGACTGCTATGGATAAAGGCGATGTATTTAAGATGAGACTGTTTGTAAACCGGCTTTCTGCTTGGGCTAAAAGACACGGCAGGCTCAATGGGCACAAGATGTCACATCCAGGACATGCGCTCGCGCAGATATTGTTTGCAGAACCACCAAAGGAAAGGCCTAGACCTGAACCTGATCCAGAGAAAGTTATTCGTTTGAACAGAAAAGATAAGAAGAAATAGTATGCGTGAATCTCAACTAAAAAGGAGAAGCAAGGCAGAGCGCGCACTGACGCTTGAAACAGCCCGCCAGCTTAACGGACTTTTAAACATTCCAACTGAGAGTATGTCGGACCGCGAGCACGGTGCAGTTGGTATAATTACTGGACTTATGGCAGAAGAACTTCGGTTGGATTTATTGAAAGACGGAATTAATTTGCCGCCAGTCGGTAGCTCGAAAAAAAGACGAAAGAGCACAAAGTGATATACTGACGCTATGATTGTTCAAAAGTTGGGGGGATACTGTTTTAAATTGTCAGCGGGGCCAGTCACGGTTGCAATTAATCCGCCTGCACCAAAATCAAAGCACAAGGTAAATAAGTTTGGTTCTGACATCGTGCTCGTGTCAGTGCGCCACGACGATTGGGAGGGGGTGGAGACGGCGACTCATGGCGAGAAAGAGCCGTTTGTTGCAATAGGCCCTGGCGACTATGAGGTGGGCGAGGTGACTATCTCTGGTTTTGCGACGCCGACAGAATATGAGGGTCCGCTCATGGAGTATGGAAATACTGCATACCTTATTGATATGGACGGGATTCGCGTTCTTGCGCTCGGCGCGTTGTCTACTGCAAAGCTTCCGGCAGATTTACGCGAAGAGATAGATAACGTCGGTATCCTGCTTCTCCCCATTGGCGAGGGCGCATTGTCACCAAAAGATGCACACGAGCTTGTTGTTGCAATGGAGCCACACATCATCATCCCGTACGGTATACGGGGCGATGCAGATGTTGCTGCGTATTTGAAAGTAAGCGGCGAGAAGGGGACAGATATTGGCGAAAAGCTCACCGTTCGAACCAAAGAAGTGCTTGAGAAAGACGGAGAAGTGGTATTGTTGAAGTAATGATTCTTGAGTATATAGAAAAAATCAGACGAGAGCCCATCGAGGTTCGTCGGGCAGCGGTGACATTTTGGACAACGGTAATCGTGGTGATCATTGTCGTGGCGTATGTCAGTATTAGGCTCTTTACTGCGTTGTATGACCCCGCGCCAGTCGAGACCGTTCCAGCGCTCCAGGCGCCGTATTAGATTTGTAGTCGCGTTGAGAGGGCTGTGCTAAAATGGGGCTTATGCCCCGAAAGAAGGACGGTGATGGAAAAGTGCCTAATACGCCAGGGGACGGTGACGCGGCAGTGCCACGTGTAAATATCGTCTCGCAGTCAATCACCGACGAAATGCGCCAGTCGTATCTTGACTACGCGATGACTGTTATTACGGCGCGTGCACTTCCTGACGTACGCGATGGGTTAAAACCAGTGCACCGACGTATTTTGTACACCATGCATCGCATGGGTCTCACCTCAAGTGCGAAGGCGAGAAAGTCCGCCGCGGTCGTTGGAGATGTACTTGGAAAGTACCACCCGCACGGTGACACCGCCGTGTATGATGCCATGGTTAAAATGGCGCAGGACTTTACGATGCGCTACCCGCTTATCATTGGTCAGGGTAACTTTGGTTCTATAGACGGCGACTCGGCTGCTGCAATGCGTTATACCGAAGCAAAAATGGCGCCAATGGCGGGCGAGATGCTTCGTGATCTTGAAAAGGAGACGGTCAGCTGGAGTCCAAACTACGACGGCACACAGAAGGAGCCCAACGTATTGCCCGCAGCTGCACCAAACATTTTATTAAACGGCACATTGGGTATCGCCGTCGGTATGGCGACGAATATTCCACCCCACAACGTCTCCGAGGTGATTGATGCCACGGTGCATCTTATTGAAAACAAAGACGCGACCACCGATGACCTTTTGGAATTTATCAAAGGACCAGACTTTCCAACAGGCGCCGTTGCTTTTAATGCAAAAGATATTGCGCATGCGTATACGACCGGTCGCGGCCCGGTGGTTGTGCGCGGTGAAGCAGAAATAACTGAAAACAAAAAAGGTGACAACATCATCGTCATCACCTCCATTCCATACCGCGTCAACAAATCTGATTTGATAATGAAAATCGCTGACCTCGTGCGTGAGAAAAAGCTCGAAGGTATCCGCGACCTCCGTGACGAGTCGACCAAGGATATCCGCATCGTGGTTGAACTTAAAAACAACGCACAACCGCAGGCAGTGTTGAACTATCTCTATAAGCACACACAGCTTGAAGAGGCGTTCCACTACAACATGGTGGTGTTGGTGGATGGCGTGCCTGAGACGGTGTCACTCTCGGGTATGCTCTCGAGTTTTATCGACCACCGTGCGGTGGTGGTGAAGCGTCGCACCGAGTTTGATCTCCGTGAGGCCCGCGATCGAGAGCACATATTGCTCGGTCTCTCTAAGGCGCTCGACCACATCGATGAAATTATCAAGCTCATTAAGGCAGCAAAGGACGTACAAGAGGCACACGAGGCATTGAAAAAGAAGTTTAAGTTCTCTGACCGTCAGGCGCAGGCTATTCTTGAAATGCGCTTGTCAAAGCTCGCCGGCCTTGAGCGTAAAAAAATTGAAGATGAGTTGAAGGCGATTCAACTCCTCATCGCAGAACTTGAAGAAATTTTAAGCTCGCCCAAAAAGATGATGGCGGTAGTTAAAAAAGAACTTCTTGCGGTCAAAGAAAAGTTTGGCGACGAGCGTCGCACCAAAATTGTAAAGGGTGGTGTAAAAAATATGAGCGAGGAGGATTTGGTAGCAGAAGCTCCTGCAATGCTTACCTTGACGCAGTCGGGGTACGTAAAGCGTACAAACCCAAGTGAGTATAAGAAGCAGAACAGAGGAGGCGTCGGTGTTGTGGATTTGAATACGAAAGATGAGGACTTTGTCACCATATTCCTCGAGGGTTCTACGCACGATCACATCTTGTTCTTTACGGATAAAGGAAAGGTGTACCAGTGCCGTATGTACGACGTCCCGGAGGGTAAGCGCGCAACAAAAGGCAAATCAATCATGAACGTGCTCCCGCTCGCCGCAGAAGAAAAGGTGACGTCGATTGTGACCATGCCAAAAGACATGAAATCAAAAGCAGAAGCGACTGCATTTATGCTCGTCACTGAAAAGGGGGTAGCAAAAAAAGTAAAAGCAGAGCAGTTTGCTGATGTACGAAAGAGCGGCATTATCGCGATGACGCTTGAAAAGGACGACCGACTTATCGCATCGCTCCCTGTTATGAAGGGTGACACCGTGATGCTGACGACGAGTGGTGGCCAGGCGATTCGTTACAAAGAATCTGATATACGTGAGATGGGTCGCACCGCAGGTGGTGTGCGCGCGATGAAGGTGGGCGGAAAGGGTATGATAGTCGGCGCTGATGTGGTGACGAACGAAGCAGAATCTGACTTTGTTATTTTGACCACGCTCGGCTATGGAAAGCGCACCAAAGTAAAAGAGTACAAAATTCAAAAGCGAGGCGGCTCGGGCATTAAAACGGCTAACGTAACTGCAAAGACAGGTCCCGTTATCGCGGCGGCGGTAGTGACACCAGCACTCACAGAAATTATCGTTGCGTCTCAAAAAGGGCAGGTGATTCGTACCGAGTTGAAGCAGGTACCGTGTTTGTCACGTGTGACGCAGGGCGTCCGCATTATGAAACTCTACGAGGGTGACAAGCTTGCAGCATTTACTGTCTTGTAGTATTACTATCGTATGAAAGAAGTTGAAGCAAAGATACGGCAACTACGAGAAAGACAAGTTCTCCAACAAAAGGTGGATGATGAGTTTTCTGTTGAGCAACGAGCCGCTCATCAGCTCCGATCTGCGATGGGCGATGTAAAAGATCAAGTTGTTGTTATCGAACGAGATCCTCTTGCGTACGGCAGATGGGAGAAAGCAGGGAAGCCCTTCGAAGCGTCACGAGGCATATCTCTCTACGGCCATCAGGTTTCGCGTAAGCCGGGCTGCCCGTAGTCCTTATTTTTTAAACCGTGCTGTTGTTTTAAATACGCTCGAGCCTGTTGAGTGAGCGCTCCTTCATCAACCTGTGGGCTGAATCTCGAGGTTACACGTACTTGACAAATGGCATATAATATGCTATATTGCATATCATGACACGCGAACGGCCAAAAAATGAAGGGTCACGACTCAAGGGGCTAAGTGAATCACTGCGTGCAGATTATTCGTCTGTGATGGATATGCTTTTCGCTGGGCTCGTGTTAGGCGGTATTACGGTGGCGATACTGACATCGGTATTAGCTTTTCCTGCCTTAGCTGTACCAATTGCAATTGCGGGTGGGCTATCGTATCTAGCGAGCGCGGTATTGTTAATTCGATATTTTCAAAAGCGCGGTTCACTATGAGCTATTTGGAGACATTTGCAAATGTAGAGCCGCAACGTTTTAGAAGTGCTGCAGCTGAGATACGCTCACACAGACATTCTGGGCTTGACGAGCTTCTTGTATTTACAAGTCTATCGGCAGTAGCAGTTGCTCTGGCGACAGCAATTTTCTACGGCTTCAGTATTATTGGAGGGCCGCTGACCCTTGCGATTCTAGCTGCATCTTTTGGGACGGTCGTCGTCTCTATCGGAGCTTTGTGGATTCGCGATATGCTTTTGTCGCGCTAGTTAGTGCATCCAGTAGGGGTTCGCTGTACTACACTTTGGGCACGCTCTGTCTTCGCGATCTATGGCGCCACTACACGTGGCGCACTTTGTCTTTTTATCAAGCATGGCGTCGAATGAGCTCTGCGTTGCAATCGATCTCTTTTTGGCTTCAAGAAGCCGCTTTTGTATCTGTGCTTTTGAGTTTAGATTCTCTCGTCCCATAGAACCAGAATAGCATTTTGGTGCGGTGGTACAATACAAGGATGATTGCACATCCGCGCGATGTGATGGGGTATGTGTCTGTGCAGCCGGGGTTCTCGGTTGGTGATTTTGGTGTGGGCAGTGGAGCTTTTAGTGAGCATATCGTGCCACAGTTGGCCCCCGGCGGTAAGTATTATGCATTTGACGCCGTGCCACGCCTCCTCGATAGGGCAAAAAAAATAGCGGCAGCACATGGGGTAAGTTGTTTTACACTCCACACTGATTTTGAGGACGAACTGCCGCTGGCTGAGAATGTACTTGACCTTGGATTTCTCA
>JBDKFU010000031.1:0-16565 GCA_039798565.1 Candidatus Parcubacteria bacterium | reverse complement strand
AACGGGTCAAGAATCCTCATAACAGGCCCATTGTGTGCGGCTAATGGTATGGGCATGGGTGGCTACAAGAATCTAGAGTTTTGGCAGCTCGCTGGGTCAGCCCGCGCAACTATCACGGGTTTTGATGCGGGTGGGGGTGTAGTTCGATTTCATGCGATTCTGGCCGAGGGAGTAGGTGTACCCCTTACCGAGGATTGGGAGGAGGAGGGCTTAAAGAAGGGTGAGAAGTACATACAGCTCCACAAAGGTACAGCGTTGAAGTTTATCTTAAAACCAGAAACACTTATTGAGCTTCAATAGCGGGTGGCGAGTGGCGGCTCGCTATGGCATACTAGGGCTACATGTGGCCTCGAATATTCGCAGTAGTGCTCTTGCTCGTTGGAGGAGCTGTTGGTTGGTGGGTATATCAGTCTGAAAGTACGACCCCCTTTAACTTTGGCCTCGATTTGGCGGGCGGCACGCACCTGGTCTATGAGGCAGATACCTCGTCGGTACCGGGCGGCGACACGGGTGAGGCTATGGACGCCCTCCGTTCTGTTATTGAAAGGCGCGTTAATATTTTTGGCGTTTCTGAGCCGTTAGTACAAGTTGAGACAGGTGGTATCGGTGCACAGGGTGCACATCGACTTATCGTCGAGCTCCCTGGCGTTACAAATCTTGAAGACGCGATACGTTCTATCGGCGAGACACCGCTTCTAGAGTTTAAGCTTGTTGGAGAACCAGCCACCACAACTGCATCAACGACATATATAGTCACGGGGCTCACCGGTCAGTACTTGTCGAACGCACAGCTCCAGTTTGGAACAGGCGGCGCGGGCGGCATCAATAATCAGCCAGTCATTCTCCTCACGTTTACCACAGAAGGTGCGCTCCGCTTTAAAGAAATTACTGAAAAAAATATCGGTAAGCAGCTCGCTATATTTCTTGATGGTGCATCAATCTCAGAGCCCGTGATTCAAGAAGCAATACCAAATGGTCAGGCGACTATCACCGGCTCGTTTACACCAGAGTCAGCGCGCGAGCTCGTTAAGAATCTTAACTTTGGTGCGCTCCCTGTACCCATTACACTCGCGTCGAGTCAGACCGTTGGTGCCTCACTTGGGACCGACGCACTCATGGCGTCGGTGTATGCGGGTATTATCGGCTTTGCGCTCGTTTCACTTTTCCTCATCGTTTGGTACCGCCTTCCTGGCGTTGTCGCAGTTATCGCGCTTCTTATTTATGTGGTTATTTCGCTTGCACTCTTTAAGCTCATCCCCGTGACGCTCACCGTCGCGGGGCTCGCGGCGTTTATACTTTCGCTCGGCATGGCAGTGGATGCTAACATCCTTATCTTTGAACGTACGCGTGAGGAGTTGCTGCGCGGCAAGCTTTTGAAAGAGGCAGTCGAAGAAGGATTCCATCGTGCGTGGTCGTCTATCCGCGACTCCAACCTGTCGTCTATCCTCACCGGTATTATATTGTTCTGGATGGGTGGTACCGCTATCATCAAGGGCTTTGCGCTCGTGTTTGTGCTCGGTGTATTAATCTCGATGTTTACTGCAACGACGGTGACACGTACGCTCCTACTCGCTATCGGTATCCATAACGATTCAAAGCTCTCGCGTTTTCTCTTTATGAGCGGCTTCTTTAAAACCCCGACAAAATAGTATGTGGATAGTCACGCACAGAAAAATATTCTACACACTCTCCGCAGTACTCTTGGTGTTGTCGATTGGTGCGACACTCGTGTTTGGTCTTAAGTACGGCATCGACTTTACGGGCGGCTCACTTCTTGAAATCTCATACGCAAACACAGAGGCGAAAACGCAACCAGAAGTCATTACTGCACTCGAGTCTCTTGATATCGAGGGTTCATCAGTCCGTGCTACAGGCGAGGCTGGCTATCTAATCCGTACGCCATTTTTGACTCCCACACAGTATTCTGCAGTTCGCGCTGCGCTTGGTGGCGAGGAGATTCGCTACGACTCTATAGGTCCATCCATTGGTTCTGAACTGCAGACTCGCGCTATCTGGGCCATCATCCTCGTGCTCATTGTTATCGCGCTTTTTATCGCGTTTGTCTTTCGGCAGGTATCAAAGCCAGTTTCGAGCTGGAAGTATGGACTCATCGCGCTCATAGCATTAGCGCACGATGTGATCATTCCAGTCGGCGCATTTGCAGTACTGGGATACCTCTTTGGTGCTGAGGTTGATACGTTGTTTGTCACCGCACTCCTCGTCGTCCTCGGCTTCTCAGTCCACGACACCATCGTGGTCTTCGACCGAGTACGCGAGAACTTGAAGCATCTTATCGAGTCGAACACTAAAGAGCCGTTTGAAGTCACGGTCGGACGCTCGGTCCAAGAGACCCTTGCTCGTTCTATCAATACATCGTTGACCACCGTCCTCGCGCTTGTTGCGCTCTACATCTTTGGTCCAGAGTCTATCAAGTACTTCTCGCTCACGCTGCTTATCGGTATCATCGCGGGTACGTACTCATCTATCTTTGTCGGTTCGCCCCTCCTCGTCACCTTCCAAAAAATGCAAAAGGAGCCTGCCCCCGAAGAAGCCAAAAAGAAAAAATAGTCTATGTCGCCATTTCGCAACGCATTAATTATAGTCTGGAGTATTGGTGCTTTGGTGTCAGGGCTCGGCGTTGCATTTATTGTTTTAATGCCACTGATTCTTCCTTGTGACGCGCCTTCATGCGAATTGTCGTTATCCAGTCTGCCCTTTTTTGCATTTGCGCTAGTGCCTTTCATTGTGTTTGTTGGCGGCGTCATTGGCGGATTACGACCTGAACGCACACGACTCAATGAGATTTTGTTGTATGCACCTTCTGTTATTGTCGGTATCTACATTTTGCTGTATGTGTTCGGTGCTATTTTATGATTATTGGGATCACTGGTATTGACGGAAGAAGTAAAGAAAAAGAAATAATATGAGCATAGTACAAGAAGGACTGTCCCCGTTTGAATTTACTCAACATGTGGGGAAGAGAGTCTTTGTCCGGACTATTGATGGAAAAACGGAAACTGGAGTTTTGCGACTCGCGCCACGTGCAATTGAAGTTCTCCCTAAATCTGGCAGCGTGTTTTTTTGTGTCCCGTATAACGAGGTCTCTGAGATCTGTCCCGTTGGCGATAAAAAGAAAAAATGACGGTTACTCACGACTCCGAAACGCCGGCAGTAGGGAAGCAGGTAATAACTGCATGCGCTTTTATTTGGGCAGATTTTGATGGGATAAAAAAGGTTTTCCGTCCAAAGCGAGCAGAGACCAAAAAGTTTCTTCCCGGACTGTGGGAATTACCCGGCGGCCATATCGATTTTGGTGAGGATATTGTTGCTGGGCTCAAACGCGAGTGTGTGGAAGAGCTCGGTATGCGAATTTCTGTCGGCGACCCATTTGCTGTCTTTACGTACACAAACGAGATAAAGGGCTCGCACTCTATTGAAGTTGTGTATTTTGCCAAGTTCCTTGACCCGATAGAAAACATAAAGCTGGATCCGGATGATCATTCTGAATACCGGTGGGTAGCAGAGACAGAGCTTAGTGACGGGCCAACAAGTGACCAGGAGATTGCCAATATAAAGAAGGGCTTTGAGCTATTAAACGGCAAGGCACATAATTTTGGATAGTATGATAATTGCAATCACGGGCACGCTGGGGTCAGGTAAGGGCACGGTAGTCGAGTATCTAAAGGCAAAGGGATTTAAGCACTACTCTGCCAGTGGGTTTATAACTGAAGAAATACTCCGTCGCGGGCTCCCAGTGAATCGCGACACCATGACGACGACTGGTGAGGATTTGCGTGCTCTGCACGGCGCTGACTATGTCTTTCGTTCGTTACTTGAACGAGCACTTGCGTGCGGTGGGGACGCGATTATAGAGTCTATCCGCACCACAGGAGAAGTGGCGTCAATTAAAGCAAACCACATCATGCTTTTGGGTGTTGATGCGGATCCTAAAATCCGTTATGAACGGGCAGTTGCGCGTGGGAGTGAGAAAGACAATGTCAGTTTTGAAAAGTTTATGGCCGACGAGGAACGAGAGAGTGTCTCAGAAACGCCTGAGCGTATGAATCTCCGCAAGTGCCTCGCCCTCGCTGATGCAGTAGTAATGAATAATGGCACTATTGAGGAGCTTCAACAGCAAGTAGAGAAAATCCTCGGTGGCGCATAACTATGCCGCACCTCCACGATAAGATAGATTTTGTTTCTGATGTATATATTGTTAATGGTGATACGGTGCTTTTGCGCATGCACGACAAGCATCATCTATGGTTTCCGTCCGGTGGGCATATCGAGCTCTATGAAGATCCAATTGAAGCTGCACACAGAGAAGTAAAGGAGGAGGTGGGGCTTGATATCGAGCTTCACGGCACGGTTTTAAACAAAAGTATGCCGGGTGAGACTGAACTCCTGCCACCACGATTCTTAAATCGTCATCGAATAAACGAGACACACGAGCATATCGCCTTCACCTATTTTGCGCGGTCAATGAGTCGAGATATTGTTGAGGGTGTCGAGCGTGAAAAGAGCGCAGAAATCAGGTGGTTCACTAAATCAGAACTAGAAGACGCAACACTTGATATACTCCCACGCGTTCGCTTCTACGCGCTCACGGCGCTTGAAGAGCTCGCTACGAAATAAGGGTACCTTTGAAAGGTTTGTCGGAGAGGTAGTTGTCGAGCTCGTCGAGTGAGGTACCTTGAATGACCGCTACCTCGAGTCCTGCACTTTCTGCTTCTTTAGCGGCGATGGGGTCAAAGGGCATAGAGAGACCCGGGTCCCATTTTTCAGGAAGTAATTTTCTAAACTCAGGCCAGTTTATTTTTTCTATCTTGGTCGCGCTTGGGTCCACGTTCGGGTCTGCAGTGTATACATACTCGATGTTTGAAAGATTGATGACTGATTTTGCGCCCGCGTTTTTTGCGAGTAATACAGCATCATAGTCGGTTGACCATCCCGGCTTCCAGCCAGCGGCGATAACCACTTGTGCGTCGGGGATGGGGAGCGTCGGATCTTTAATCAAGGCTGGGTGTGCGACGTCGCAGAAGATGGTGCGGATAAGGTGGCCGTTCAAACGAGTCACATGAATACCTAACCAATCAAGGTCTTCAGCAGATACGACGCAGTTTGGCGTATGCGCTGTCACCACTCGTGAGGCGTCTTGATACTTGCGACACGTCTTACCACCACCGGCGATAATAATAAATCGTGTACCAAGGGCGACGTGACGGCGTATCAGCTCAGCAAACCCTTTCAAAAAATCTGTATCAATTTCGTCCGGGACAATTATCGATCCGCCCAAAGATATCACCGTCCAGTTGTTTGGCATGCTTTCTTTAAGGTACCATGTAATTATTAGCAACAGTAATGAATTTTATGCTAGGAAACCCAAAGTTCGGTGAGTCAGGAGGTGATGGTGGTATTGATGCAGAGGCTGAGCGTTTAGCCAAAGCAGCTATGAAGCCTCAAGGTGGGGCTGAGGCGTCAGTTGGATGTAAATTGGGAATCAATCACTGCCACTCAGAAACGCATGTTTGTAACCGGACTGCATTGGGAAATGTTTATTGTTGCAGTGGGTGCCAGCAAAAATGCACGTATTCTACGACCGGATAATAAAGGTGCAGAAAAGGTATAAAATAAGCCCTATTTTAGGGGTGGATACCGGCTTGACAGGGGGGTGAGCGGGGAGTATACTTTTGTGACCGATGGGCTCGTGCTCATTGGTGTGCTCTCTCAACTATGAAATACGTATAAACACAAAGTAGTTTAAACGGATGTCGTAGTGTCGGAGCAAGGATCTCCGGCCTTTTTATTTCCGGAGCGTTCGTTGACAATCTAGACAATGCATCTAACACAAAAAAGAACGAGAGTATCTTTCGCGAGATACTCACGTCAGACAGTAACCCAAATCTAAATTAAATTCTTGTTTTTCTTCTGTTTCGATCTATTGATTTCGTGCCCTTCAATTGGAGGCATGAGATCTTATTTCAGAGTTTGATCCTAGCTCAGGGTGAACGCTGGCGGCGTGGATAAGGCATGCAAGTCGAGTGGGTTTAGACCCACGGCAGACGAGGTAGTATATGGTAGGAACGTCCCCCGGAGTCGGGAATATACCGTCGAAAGACGGAGCAATACCCGATGGTCTCTAAGGAGTAAAGATTTATCGCTCCGGGAGCGGCCTGCCTCGTATCAGCTAGTTGGTGAGGTAATGGCTCACCAAGGCTATGACGCGTAGGGGAGCTGAGAGGCTGACCCCCACCGATGGAACTGAGAAACGGTCCATACCTCTACGGAGGGCTGCAGCCGAGAATATTCGACAATGGACGAAAGTCTGATCGAGCGACGCCGCGTGATGGACGAAGTCCTTCGGGACGTAAACATCTTTTGGGAGGGAAAAAGTAATTGATTGTACCTCCAGAATAAGGGGCTCCTAACTCTGTGCCAGCAGGAGCGGTAATACAGAGGCCCCAAGCGTTACCCGGAATTACTGGGCGTAAAGGATGCGTAGGTGGCGATGTTAGTCTTCCGTTAAATCTCTTTGGCTCAACCAAAGAATCGCGGAGGAAACGGCATTGCTTGAGAATGTCAGAGGCATGCGGAACTCATGGTGTAGGGATTAAATCCGTTGATATCATGGGGAACACCGAAAGCGAAGGCAGCATGCTGGGACATTTCTGACACTGAGGCATGAAAGCGTAGGTAGCGAACGGGATTAGATACCCCGGTAGTCTACGCCCTAAACGATGATCACTGGCTATAAGGAGTATCGACCCTCTTTGTGGCGAAGCTAACGCGTTAAGTGATCCGCCTGGGTAGTACGGCCGCAAGGCTAAAACTCAAAGGAATAGACGGGGATTCGCACAAGCGGTGGATTATGTGGCTTAATTCGATGTCAAACGAAAAACCTTACCAGGGTTTGAAACCATTCTGCACGGTCTATGAAAGTAGATCAGCCTTCGAGGGTGAATGGCAGGTGATGCATGGTCGTCGTCAGTTCGTGGCTTGAGCTGTTCCCTTAAGTGGGGAAACGAACGCAACCCCTGTTGCCTGTTTTAAATGTCAGGCGAGACTGCTCCCTCACGGGAGAGGAAGGAAGGGATGACGCCAGATCAGCATGTCCCTCTGATACCCTGGGCTGCACACATAATACAATGGGCGCGACAATAGGCAGCGACGGAGTAATCCTGAGCTAATCCTCAAACGCGTCCTCAATACGGATTGAGGTCTGCAACTCGACCTCATGAAGCCGGAATCGCTAGTAATCACTGATCAGCATCGCAGTGGTGAATACGTTCTCGAATCTTGTACTCACCGCCCGTCAACTCAAGGGAGCCGGGAATACCTGACGTCTCCATTTATTGGGGCCCACGGTAAATTCGGTAACAGGGAGTAAGTCGTAACAAGGCACGGCTAGCGGAAGCTGGTCGTGGATCATATCCATGCGGAATACATTCGAACTTCGGTTCGAGTTAAACCGGTCGGTCTTGATAGAAGAAGTAATGGCGCACATACTTTGAAATGGCGCTCGGCATCCAGAATGTCGAAACTGGGATAGATCGGAACAGAAGAAAGAATAGAATTTAAAAGATTGGGAGTAGATGCAGAAGATACGAGAAACCCCGTGTAACCGCTTTTGGTTGCATGGGGTATTTGTGCATGCTAGTGTGTGCACGTATGGGAGAAAAAAGAAAAATACTCATCGTCGGTCCCGTACCAATACAGCTTCACTCGCCAAAGGCGCGCGGTCTCATCGCGAGTCCTCGCAGATTTATACCGGGGATGCTCGTCCGTGCTTCTGTTGATGGGACTGTACGAACGGCAGAAGTGGTGTCGCCTTGTTCTGTAAAACTCCCTGACCCAAACTGTACACGCGAGCATATTTGTGTCCGCTACGAGCGACTGAGTGGTCCACGCACCGGACAGCCAAAAGTATCGATTGTTGCACCAAGAAAAGTTGAACTCATCCGCACCGCCTGAATGCAATGATCGAAAAAGAAGCACCGCAACAACGGTCACTGCCGTTCTATGAAATTCGTGGGACGTTTGTCCGTCCCGGTGACTATATTAAGGGCACTCTGCCTGATGGAGGTAATCTATTTCATTTTAGTGGATTTATTCGCTCGATTACTTTCTGGCCAGATGGAATCCGTATTCATTTGGAGCATGGCACAATTAAAATTACTCCCGCCGCGCGAGCATTTGTCGCGCTTTCGCAGTACACCTCTCGAGAAAAATTGCACGTTCAGCCAGAAGGCGATAATTGAAGAAATGGCCTGATTCTGGTACCATCAACGGTACTGCACGCTTAGCTCAGTTGGTAGAGCACTCGACTGATACTCGAGCGGTCCTAGGTTCGAATCCTAGAGCGTGCACAAGACTAAAAACCTGCATTGATGCAGGTTTTTTGCTTGTGCACGGGACGGAGCGATGTTTTGTGTCTCACAAAACCGTGAGTCCGTGCCCAGACCGGACACGAACGATAGGTGAGTGTCCGAGTCGCGGGTGCACAAAAACTCTATTTTTGAGAGGCGAGGGAGAAACTCCTAGAGCATTATGTATTCCAGTTGTTTGCTACCATGACACCATGAGCCAATATCATCAGTTTATTGTCGCTGGCACCCCGACAGCGGGAAAATCGACCTTTTCAAAAAAGTTGATTGAAAAGTACTTTGTACAGCATATTTGCATCGACCCCATCATAGAAGGTTTTGAAGACGTGTTTCCTGAGCTTGGTATTACGCATAACGCTAATACGCACGAGTCGCACGTCGAAGTATGCCAAAAATTCAAGCCGTTTGTCTCTCGAATGATTGATGGACTCGACGTTGATGATTTTGTCATAGAGGGTTTTCGACTTCCACTAGAAGACCTTCACGATAAGTACCCTCATCTTCAGTATTTTGCATTCGGGTATCCAAGCGATACGCCGGAGTCGCGCCTCGCGCTATGCCGTACGCATGACACAGATAATTGGACCAATGAAGAAACGGATGAGGAGCTTCTAAAAACATTCGCTTTTCTGATTGATGAGAGCAAGCGTTTGGAGGAAGTGTGTAAAGAACGGGACATTCCATTTTTCGATACCACCAATGATTATTGGGGCTCGCTCGATGCCGCGCTACACTTAACGAAGTAGCATGGAAGAAGATAAATCACAGCAGTTTGTCGGGAAGGTTTGTCAGAAGGCGATTATTGTAAAAGATGAGAAGATTTTTGTATCGCGTGGCGTGGGCGATAAAGTATGGGAGTTTCCGGGCGGACGTATGCACCTTGGCGAGTCAGCAAAGGATGGACTTGAACGCGAAATCAGAGAAGAGTTAGGATTGAAAATTAATCGCGGTGTTGCTGTGTACGCAGACCGCTACTATCACCTGCGTGAGCCTGATATGCCGCACTTCGGTATTTTTTATGTCTGCACCCTCGTTGATGACTCACCGATAGCGGCTGACGAGTCTGAAGTGCAGGAGTACAAATGGATATCGCGCGATGAGCTTAATGACCTCCCCATGTACGACGACTGTCATGCAGCGGCGCTCGCCTATTTAAAGGTGTAGTAAGCGCCCCGTTTTGCTATAGTGAGCACGTCGGGCACTGTAAGGAGACCTTGCGTGCCCATCGTTCGGACGCCATGAGAGCAAGCTCTCGCGGCGCTCCTCACTCGGGCACGTGGCGGAACTGGTATACGCGTACGTCTCAGAAGCGTATGGAGCAATCCATGGAGGTTCAAGTCCTCTCGTGCCCACCAAACAAAATAGTCTTGACGATGTGGGTGACATTGCTACACTGGGTCCATGGAAACAGAAACACATGGTGAATCTCCAAGTGAGATCCCGACAGTGAAAACGACAAACGAATTGTGGCGCTCAAATCGATCAGATGTAGGTAAGACATATTTTTCTAAAAACGAATGGTGGAGAGTAGTAACCCAGATTCCTATGATCGCATTTGACCCTGGCCTTCAAAAGAAAATACCCGTTGGCGCGTCTGTGCTTATTGAAAATGTTAAGAATAAGCGACGCACCAAGTGGGTCCGTGAGAGCTGGCATTATTTCTAATGAACGAAGCATTAAAGCGTGGGGCACTTCCGTACTATGAGTCGCGCGGCGCCACCATTCGCCCTGGCGACTATATCGCCGGTGACCTAGCAACCGGAGACGGCCTTATTACTTTTTTCCGGGGTCACGTGCGCTCTATGGCTGCATGGAGTGACGGTACCTACTTGTACCTTACCGATGAGACAGTACGCATCCCCGCACGTCAATTTTCTGTCCTAACGTTAGCGCTTCATCAGCGTCGTGGGATTATGCCAACACCAGAAAGTGTTATTCGGGCCACTCAGTAAGTCGCCCAGCCTTGAGCTCCATAGGGTCGGCGTTACGAATATATTTTTTGTTGCCTTTTGGCACCAGTAGGTGATGTTTGAGCGCGTCTAGTTTTTTGTCGAGCCACCACAGGTCCACGGTGTCTGTTATCCACGTGTCACCAAACGCTTTTAAATTGAGCGGGTCAGAGTAGGACTCCAGTGTTTTCTCGCCGTTCGTGTTCATAAACCATTCATGAAAGTAGGAGAGTGCTAGTTCGCGCACATTTTTATAGACAGGGTCTCTGAAGCGTATAGTGGCGTGGTTTGTTTTTGAAATGGCGCCCCAATAGCCGTTCACTTTGTAGAGCGTAATAATGTGGTCATAGTCTGGCCGTCGCCCGCGCATGTCTATAATTAGTGGTTTTTCTCCGTGATACCAGAGCGCCGCCGCAGCGATGAGCGCGCCCTCGATGCAGTGTGCGGTGTTCTTTTGTAGTGCTATGCGCGGCGAGTAGTGCGTGTCACCGTCGCGCTCAAAGTTCATTGGTATAGTGTCCAAAAAATCTTGAATCTTGGTGGGTGTCGAGAGCTTCTTGAAGAGCTTTATCTCATCAGCATTAAGAGCGAACATTAGGTACAGTGTAGCTTTTCTTAGGCATCCAAAGTATCCACACTTTCTATTAGACGACCACGTTGAGGGGTATACTGGTGGTATAAAAGTTAATTTGTAAAACTATGACATTTGGTAAAGCTCCAGGAGGTGAGACGGGGGCGGGTGAAGATTTGCACACTGAAGCAACGTCAAGAACCAGATCTGAGTGCGAGGCGCTAAATCATTCTGGTTGCGGTGTGCATGCAAACGCTTGCAAGTGTTGTGGTAAGCGAATTTGGTAAGAGAAAGTATTAGCGGATTGCAGTAGGCCCGCTGGTTGCTATCACTCGTTGTTGGTAGCGGTTGTAGCGGCGGATTTTGTTTCGATGACGGCGCATCTTAATCTCAGGAGTTGAGGAGGTTTTGAACACAGGCGTTCTCGCCATTTCGCGGGTGGAACCTCGATGGTTGAAATAAATCAACATCGTCTACCTATAGAATATCACGAAAACCTGTAGTTACGGTGAAGGCCTAACGATAGTACAATACGAGTACTATGGACGCCACTGCGCACTTTAAGGGTAAGAAGATAACGGTTATGGGGCTTGGGCTCCTCGGGAGGGCGGTTGGCGACGCCAAGTTTTTAGCCGAGCAGGGGGCCGAGCTTATCGTCACTGATCTCAAGGCGGATCATGAGCTGCGGAACTCACTGCAAGAGTTGGCGCACCTGCCTAACATCACCTTCCATCTTGAGGGGCACGATATGGCTGATTTTAAAGACAGAGATTTAATATTGAAAGCGGCGGGTGTCCCACTCGATTCAATATATATAGCGGAGGCACGAAAAAATAATATTCCAATAAAAATGAGTGCGTCGTGGTTTGCAGAGATAGCGCAGATACCCATTGTCGGTGTGACGGGTACGCGGGGTAAAACGACAGTGACGTATATGCTGAACGACATTATGCGTGCGGCGGGTATGGAGGTGCTTTTGGGTGGGAATATCCGTGGCGTCTCGACGCTCGCGTTGTTACCCCAGGTCACGTCACAATCGATAGGGCTGTTCGAGCTCGACTCGTGGCAGTGCCAGGGTTTTGGTGAGGAAAAGATAAGTCCAAACATTGCAGTCTTCACGACTTTTATGGACGATCACCTTAACTACTACAAAGGCGATCGTGATAAGTATCTTGATGACAAAGCGCAGATTTTTCTTAATCAAAAACCAGAAGATACGCTAGTGGTCAGTTCTCAAGCAGCAGAAAATCTCAAAAAGTATAAAAACAACATGCATTCGCATGTAGTGATTGCTGAGCCAAAGAATTTTCCTCAAAACTGGAAGCTGCGCATTCTTGGTGGGCATAATGTTTTAAACGCGATGTGCGCCATCGAGGCTGCACGAGCACTCGGTATCGATGACAATATTATCAAGTCAGCAACCGAAAACTTTAAGGGTGTGCCGGGTAGGCTCGAGTTTCTGCGCGAGTATAACGGTGTGAAGATTTATAACGACACGACCGCGACGATGCCCGACGCAACGCTCGCTGCACTTGAAGCATTAGGCACACAGAACACTATTTTGATAATGGGCGGGGCCGATAAAGGTCTCGATATGTCCAGACTCGAAGCACGCCTATCTGAGCTTAAAAAGGTTGTGCGGATTGAGCAGGGGCTCAAAGAGGCAGTGAGTGAGGCAGTCGCGCTAGCCAAGCCGGGAGACACTATATTGTTCTCTCCTGCGTATGCGTCTTTTGGCCTGTTCAAAAATGAGTATGACAGAGGAGATCAATTTAATGCGCTTGTTAAGGCACTATGAACAATCCGTACTGTTACATGGGTGGAAAGATAGCGCGGCTCAAAAGCCTGCACCTTCCATTAAATGATCTTGGCGTGTTGCGAGCATATGGCATCTTTGACTACTTGCGCACAATGCACGGTGTGCCTGTAGCGCTCGATGCGCACATTGCGCGCTTTCAACGTTCTGCAAAGAAGATTGGATTGACTATACCTGTTTCAAAAAAGGAGCTTGAGCATATCACTCATACGCTGATTAAGAAAAATAAGTTTAAAGAAACGTCGATTAAATTTGTGTTGACCGGCGGAGCCTCGGATGACGGGGTGACACTCGGAAAGTCTCCATCTTTTTATATTTTAGCGGGAGAGGCGAAAAACCCACCAGAGTCATATTACACCAAGGGCGTGCATTTGGAGACGCATGAGTATCAGCGTTTGTTGCCTGACATTAAAACGATTAACTACATCGTCTCGGTCCAGCGGCAGAAAGAGCTGAAAAAGCGGGGCATACTCGAGCTGCTGTACGTTCATAAAGGGAAGGTGCTTGAATGCAGCTCAAGCAATATTTTTATAGTGAAAGGAAAAAAAGTTTCTACTCCAAAAGATGACGTACTTACAGGTACAACCAAAGAGCATATAAAACAGCTCGCACGACAAAAGTACGTGGTCGCCGAGCGCGACATTCGTGTCGCAGAACTCTGGTCGGCAGACGAGGTGTTTTTAACAGCATCCAACAAAAGCGTCATGCCGGTCGTCACTATTGATGGGCGAAAAATCGGCACCGGGAAGGTCGGTCCAATAGCAAAAGAGCTCCGCGCACTGTACGACGCAAGCCTAAAATAATATGCGTCAGCTGTCAGAACAAGTGAAGGAGCGTTTGCGGATGACACCATGGGATGAGGCGGCGGGTCACTGCGACCACGGCCATTACAAATCAACCAAAGAGGCAGTGAAAACACGAAGAATGGGTGCGCGACTTTGTCACTGGTGCTACTTTCATTATTGTGTTGAGCGCGTGCATGGTCAAGCCATTAACATGTTTTGATCTATACGTAACTCTTATGCTATAATTCTCGAGAACATTAGCATAATGAAAATATGATATTCTAGGATTATGGCGTTGAAATATAGAGAGCTCGAGCGCGTGGTAAGGGGGTTCTCGAATCATCGCAGGATTCAGTTACTTGAGTATTTGGCGGAGAATCCTGAATTGTCGGTCGCTGAGGTTGCTCGTCAACTTAAGGTGCATTTTAAGACTGTTGCAGCGCATATGCAGCGCCTGGCTCATGCGGGGCTTATCATGAAGCGAAATGATGCTAATGCCGTGCGGCATCGGATTACCACACGCGGGTTATCTATACTCAAGTTCTTGAGAACATTGGCATAGTATGAAGGTGTACATGATTGGGATAGGGGGGATAGGGATGAGCGCTTTGGCGCAGCTCTATCAGACTGAGGGGCACACTGTGTCTGGTTCAGACCGAGTGGGCGGCCCAACGATGGATATGCTCGAAAAAAAAGGTGTACACGTGATTGTGGGCCAGCGTGCAGAGAACGTGCCGGCCAACGCTGATCTTGTTGTGTACTCAGATGCCATTCATACTGACCACCCAGAGCGCATGCGTGCAGCTGAGCTTGGTACAAGAGAAATCTCATATTTTAAAGCGCTCGGCGAGGTGAGTGCTGGTCGCATGACCATAGCCGTTTCAGGTACGCACGGTAAGACCACCACCACAGCAATGCTCGTAAAGATTTTAAAAGATGCGGGTAAGAACCCCTCGGCCGTCATAGGCTCACTCGTCAAGGATTTCGATAGTAATTTTGTGCACGGTGATCATAATTTGTTTGTCGTAGAGGCGTGCGAGTGGCGTGACCACTTGCTTGAGCTTCGCCCGCAGGTTTTAGTGATTACAAATATAGAGTGGGATCACACAGACTGGTTTAAAACAGAGGCCGATATGCGCGCGACGTTTCAAAAAGCTATTGATTCTATCCCACCAGGCGGGAAAGTCATAGACGCATCGGTGTACCAGGCTGAACCCGAGTTTGAACTACAGCTGATTGGTGAGTTTAATAAGAACAATGCACGTGCTGCGGCAGCGGCTGCTAAGGCAGTATTCCCTGATATTACTAATGAGCAGATTGCAGAGAGCCTTAAAACCTTTCATGGCACGTGGCGCAGGTTTGAATATAAGGGGCAGACGAAGGCGGGTGCAGTGGTCTACGACGACTATGCGCACCATCCAACTGCGATTCGCGAGACTATTAAAGGGGTTCGAGAAAAGTTTCCTGATAAAAAGATAGTCATAGCATTTCATCCGCACTTGTATTCGCGTACGCGTGATTTGATGCAAGATTTTGCCCGCGCATTTGATGGGGCAGACAGCGTAGTTTTGGCACCTATTTTTGCTGCGCGAGAAGATCCAGTCAATGGAGTGACGAGCGAGGTGCTTGCACAAAAAATAAACAATGCAAAACCAAACCTCGCAAAAGCGGTTCCAAGTCTAGACGCTGTGTACGACGAATTAGCTTCAGTTGGCGCGGATTCGCTTATAATCACGATGGGTGCAGGTGACATCTATAAAGTAGCTGACCGCCTGATTGCTTGACTCGCACACTACTTAGGTTGATGATGGGGGTATGGCAATGATGGGTAGGCATGAAGGAACGCAGTTTGCTCGCTCCCTAGACTCGGTTCAATTAAGGAGTGTAAGAGTTAAGAAGGGCGATCGTATCGCGATAAGATATATGAATAGCGCCGAGTGTCCAGTAACGGTTGATGATTTGTATGCACAAGATGTGATGCATGGTGACGTGCTTGGAGCTCAGGAAGAAAAGATATCTTTACGTTTTCCAAATAATCATATACAGGCATACGACGTCGATGCAGTCGCCGCAAGCTTTATTAGAAAGCTCTAATTTTTGTGGGTAAACTTTCAGTCGTGGCGACGCCGATAGGAAATCTCGAGGATATCACGCTTCGAGCGCTCCGGACGCTTAAAGAGTGTGATGCGGTTTTGTGTGAGGATACGCGGGTTACTAAAAAACTTCTTTCACACTACGACATTCACACGCCGACGCGTGCTTTTCATGCACACTCAGGTAAAGGACTTTATGAAAAAATAGCGACCGAACTTGAAGCCGGTGCGCACTTTGCTCTTGTTACGGACGCAGGGACGCCCGCTATTTCTGACCCCGGTGCATATCTTGTCGAGATAGTTCGCAGAGACTCTCCAACGACTGTTATTGAGGCCATCCCAGGGGCGTCGTCCGTGTCTGCGGCGCTGTCGATTGCGGGCGTGCCATCTGATAGTTATACCTTTCTTGGATTTTTGCCTCATAAAAAGGGGAGAAAGACCACGCTCGATATGCTCGTCCAGTTGGACGGCACGGTGGTCATGTTTGAATCTCCGCACCGAATTAAGAAGCTCATTGATGAAATAGCTGTGAGAACGCCGGACCGGACCGTGACGCTCTGTCGAGAACTCACCAAAAAGTTTGAAGAAGTTCGGTCAGGCACGGCAGCTGAGCTCGCTCTTCTCGTTGGAACAGATATCCCCACTCGCGGCGAATTTGTTGTGGTACTTTCTCCCTGATACACTAAGAGGATGTCAAAGGCAGTCATTGTGGTTATCATCGGTATTCTTTTGGTTTTACTCCCATACTTAGGTGTGCCGAGCGCTGTTAAAACATTCATCATTGTCGGAACAGGGACCGTATTAGTGATACTAGGACTTTTAATGCGCGTTGAGCGACTCTGGCTTTTACGTGCGCTCCACGGTGGCCACGCAAACGATGCGTACGCTGAAAGTGGCACCAGACATGACCCCGCATAAAATCATTGTTGGGGTGGGAGGCATCATTCTTCTGGTGCTTTTGGGGATG
>JBDKFU010000030.1:0-3549 GCA_039798565.1 Candidatus Parcubacteria bacterium | reverse complement strand
TCCTTTCCGGCGTTTCTTTTTTTAGGCGATTCTTTCAGGTCTTTATCATGTGGGCGCTCAGTATTTCTGTTGGAGTGTACGGTGCTCAGGCGTCGCTTTTGTTGCAGGGGACGTATCTCATCCTTGGCATCCTGATCGGGTACTATCTCTTGGTGCGATGCGGCTGCACCCACAAAGTGGCAAATGCTGAAGGTGAGGAGTTAAAATTCTAGTTACAAGTGCATGTCAGAAAAGCGAGGGCGAAAGAGGCCTAAAACTATAGTGGAGCTCAAGATGGAGTTTTTGAAGCTGCACTGGAGGTGTGCGGAGGTCGATAATCCACGTGGTCGTGAGTCAGGAGAGTTTAGTAAGCGTTGGAATAAGCGTGGGCAGGCGCTCGACGCCCTCGTCCGTGCTAAGGCAAAAGATTAGACAGGATATACTGTAAGTATGAAACGATCTTTTGGCACGGGTGCAGGCGAGCTTGACCATACACTGACGAATGAGGACGAGCCAAAAATGACTCCGCTAGAAATATGCAGATTCAAATGTGAATACAAGTGGGATCCCTCGAAGGGAAAGCGCTCGGCACACGGGTTAGCAAGATGTTATGCGAAGTGCGCAACGAAGTATCCAAACGGTTAGTTAACCTTAATGATTTTGCTCAAAGCGGGGTTATTCTTTATTGCGTTGTCTAAAAATTTGCAGAGTGTTGGGCACTCTTTTCGGACTCGCTCTGGCTCAGTGAGATAGGCCATTATGAAATCTGCTAATCGCTCGTGGTCACTGCTCGAGACATGACCATCCAATCCGAGCGATTCTGAGTTCTTGAGCAGCTCATTGAACATTCTCGCTCTTTCTGCGGCTGGGAGTTCGTTGAATAAGTCATCGAGGCGTAATATGCAGTGGAGCGCGTGGCCTATTTCATGTGCGATGGTATTAGTTCGAGCTATTGCACCTTCGGGTAAGAAGTCACGCCAGTTTGGTGGTCGAAAATGCACGGTGAGTCGAGGGTTGCGCGGGTCGCTCGAGTCGACTTCGACATGTGTATATCTGCTCTTTGAATTCGAGTTTACATCGTCAAACAGTATCGTCGCGAGTAGCGTGAGGTCCTCATTTGAGAGTGCACCACTTGATTTTCCGACAGTGAAAAGCTGATCGAATGAATAGCCAGTAAAACCAAGCCTTTTTGCAACCTCGGGGTTATTCATTAGGTAACTTCGCGTGCGTCTCATCAGTCGGTCATAATACTCTTCGCTAAGTTCATCGTCAGGATAATCCTCTAGTGTAAATCTGCCCTTAAGCTCTTCTTCAGATAGCTGTGAAAGTAGTTTTTTGCCGCTCCGCGACTGATTATTCGTCTGCTCAATGAATGTGCTATGTCGCTTTGACATCAGTTTGAGCTCATCCTGCTCGAAGACAATAACGCCGCTCTGTTCAGAAAACTCTGTTGGATACGTCACTGAAGAAAATGCAAGACGAATTCTCCCATTAGGATCTATTTTGTAGATGTTATACGTGTCGGTGCCTGATACTTTCACCGCGAAAAATCCATCTCGTTCTGCGATCGCGTTGTACACAGATTCTGTAGTCCAGTGATCGTCCTCCCAGAAGTAAAACAGTGATGGCCATGCCTTTTTAGTCTCATCAACGGGGAATCCCTCTCTATCACGTGTACGCGAGTGAGATTCAGCTGCTTCTGCAGCACTAATGTACGAGAAGTTCTTGGAATCTATTGAAGAAACATAGAGCAGCGTCCCCAGCGCAAGAGACTTAAATTTCTTACTCATCCATTGATGCAGGTGGTCCCCATTTACAATATAATCACCCCAGCCGTTTCCAAGAGTATCTTCTAGAATCCCTTTCAGGGTGTCGAGACCAAGCTGTCTTAAGCCAGTCATTCCCCATGCAGTGAAGCTAAACGCTGAGCTACGCGCCATCTTTTTCAATTTTTTATTGCGTAATCGCTTCGACAGTTCCTTTATGGCGACGCGTTCAGTTTTTAAAAACTCCTCAAATGACATGTCTCCCTTAGATGTCTCCCACTTTTCTTCGACAGTCCGCTTCGCCTCTCTATATTTTCGTGACCCCTTCTTGAAAAAGTCGAGACGTTCGACTGTTTGATGGTAGAGGATACCGCCTACCGCTCCAATTGCGACGCGTGCGATCCCAGCCTTAACCGCGAGGGTTAGGGCAGTGGCTACAATACCTGCAATGGCGAGCGCAGTGTGCTCTGGAAATTGATATGCCAAGAGCCACCGCTTTTCAGTTGTTACAGCCTGTACCGCCGCCTCCACACCCTGTGATTCAGCTATGGCAGAGAGGTACCTTGAGAGCGCATCAGAATATTCTTTTTTGAGAGTCGCATATTTGTCATCCACTATAGCTGACTCTCTGAGGGCAGTGAGTCGCGCCCCACCTGCATTGTTGTGAGCGCGATACGCTTTGGCGTACTTAGAACGCGCAGAGCTGAGCGCTTGTTTTGCACTGAGTACTGGGTTATCGATGCCCTCCATTGCCTTTGACATAATCAATATATTGTATCATATATATAGAATTTGTCAAATACGCCGTCTGCGTGTAGAACGTTTATACTGGGGGTATGGGAGACATCGGCGTTGAACAAAAGGATACGTACTATGTGGCTGTAAAAGTCTTTTTAGAGCGTGACGGCAAGTTGTTTATTTTCAAAGATAAATTTGGTGCGTGGGACCTGCCGGGTGGACGAATAAAGAAAGCTGAGTTCGAGACCCCGCTTCCTGATGTCATTAAGCGTAAGATGTCAGAAGAAATTGGTGCAGAGGCACAGTACGACGTCGACGCTCTCCCGAGCATTCTTATGCGACACGAGCGTATCGAGGCAGTCGAGGGCAGTCCGGTCGCGCGTATTTTTGGACTTGGTTATAGAGCGCGCATGACTGGCGGCGAGGTTGTGCTTTCAGACTCGCACACCGAGATGCTGTGGGTAGATCCAAAAAACTTTAAACCAGAAGACTATTTTACCGGCGGTTGGCTCAGTGGAATACAAGAGTACGTAGCTGCTCTGCAAAAATAATGCAGGTGAGTGGGATACCAATTCCAAGCGCCAAGCCGACAATCACTTGAAACGTTGTGTGGACATGGAGCACCATGCGGCTGAGTGCGACTACAACAGTAATTACTGATAGCCCAGCACTGATGGCTATGACATACTCCCATTGAAAAGACTCAGCGAGCGTGTAGGGCACCATAATGGCGATAAATGCAGTCGATGCCGCGTGTCCAGAGGGGAAGGCGGCCCACGTCGCTCGCCGCATGGCGTCCGGCGGGCGTTTAACGCGAGTAATAAGTTTAAGCGCACCGACAGTACAGAGCAGAATCGCGAGTGATATTAAAAAAATAAGCGCTCCGTCATACAGATTATAGATATAGAGAATCAGCGCATAGAGTGATGCCCCCGCCACAAAGGGGAGTAGTCCTATTGCGTGGATACCAAGCGCTATTTGCTCGACTGTTTTGTTCTGCGCGACCATGCGTCTATAATACCGTAGACGGGCCGTAAGCAAGACTTGCGGCCAGTTCGTTCGGACG
>JBDKFU010000029.1:0-6043 GCA_039798565.1 Candidatus Parcubacteria bacterium | reverse complement strand
AAACCGAAAAGAGGTCAAACTGATGCGTCATCACATGACCTTTTGGCTAAGTCCCCAGGGTGGTGTCCGGTCTCTCCCAATAGCGTTTAACCTTGCAGAAAGGGAGATTAGTCTAAAAAGGACAAAGGCCTGGCTCATTAGCAGAGAGCGTGCTGGGGACGTATAATATACGCATATGGCACAACAGAAAAGAGACCTGCCGCTGAAGTCAGAAGGACTGTCAGAATGGTACAACAAAATAGTTTTGCAGGCTGAACTTGCAGACTACGGTCCTGCTCGAGGCACCATCATCTATAGACCATATGGCTACGCGATTTGGGAGCTCGTCCAGCAAGAAATGGATAAGCGGATCAAAGAGAAGGGAGTGAGCAATGCATACTTCCCACTTCTTATTCCAGAATCGCTCTTAAAGAAAGAGGCGAGTCACATCGAGGGCTTTTCACCAGAACTTGCAGTTGTGACCATCGGCGGAGGCGAAGAACTTGAAGAAAAATTAATTGTTCGCCCGACAAGTGAGACGATCATGTACGACGCCTATGCACGGTGGATTCAATCGTGGCGAGATTTGCCGCTCATGATTAATCAATGGAACAATGTCGTTCGTTGGGAGAAGCGAACGAACATTTTTCTGCGCGGCCTAGAGTTCTTGTGGCAAGAAGGACACACCGCGCATGCGACACACGAAGAGTCATCAGCAATGCAGCGATGGGCAATAGATATGTATGCGTCTGTGTACCGCGATTATTTTGCACTCCCCGGATACATTGGATGGAAGTCCCAGTCAGAAAAGTTTGCTGGTGCAGACTCATCACTTACCTATGAGTCGCTTATGCCTGAGGGTAAGGCGCTCCAAAGTTGTACATCTCATGACTTAGGACAGAACTTCTCGAAAACCTTCAACATTGCATTTCAGAGTGAGTCTGGAGGCTCTGAGTTTGCGTGGCAGACGAGCTGGGGTTTTTCGACACGCGCAATTGGCGGGCTTGTAATGGCACATGGTGATGACGGGGGGTTAGTTCTGCCACCAAAGCTTGCGCCAATTCAGGTGGTGATTATTCCAATTCGGCTTGAGGGGGATAAGCTCCTGCAAGTTGAAAAAATCGCTCAAGAACTTAAGGCTCAGGGTGTTCGCGTTAAACTAGACACACGTGAGAATGCAAGCCTAGGTTCAAAAATTAATGAGTGGGAGCTGAAGGGCGTCCCTGTTCGACTAGAAATTGGCGGCAAGGAGCTAGATGCAGGTGCAATTACTGCGGCGCGACGTGACACCAGCGAGAAGTCGTCCATACCTTTGAACAATGTGGTGTCTGGGGTGCAAGGCTTGCTCTCAGCAATGCAAGAAAACTTGTTGGCGAAAGCAGATGCATTTCTTGCAGCGAATACCTTTAGCGCTGATTCATATGATGAATTTAAGAAGATTCTTGAATCTAGTCGTGGATTTATAAGGGCGCATTGGTGTGAGGATGCTTCGTGCGAAGCGGCGATAAAGGAAGAAACGAAGGCAACGACGCGCTGCCTCCCCATTGATGCTCCTGAGGAAAGCGGTGTGTGTGTTCGCTGTGGTAAGGCGTCAAAACACCGATGGATTTTCGGCATAGCGTATTAGTATGTTCTTCGATAATTTGCGAAAGAACATTTCTGGAAAATTCTCACGAGAAATCGGGATAGATTTGGGCACCGCGAATACCCTGGTCTACCTGAAAGGAAAGGGGATCGTGGTCACGGAGCCGTCTGTGGTGGCCGTGAACACAAAGACCGGCCAGGTTGTAGCTGTTGGTCGCGCAGCAAAAGATATGCTCGGACGAACACCAGCGCACATTACTGCCGTGCGTCCGCTCGTTGAAGGTGTGGTCTCAGACTTTGAAGTGACCGAAGAGATGCTCGCCTATCTTATCGACAAAGCGCAGGGCGGTAAGGTGGCCGTGGGCCCGCGTGTTGTTATTGGTGTGCCCAGTGGCATCACGAACGTTGAAACGCGCGCAGTTATTGACGCTGCTAAAAATGCAGGCGCTCGAGAGGTTCTCATTATTGAAGAGCCAATGGCGGCAGCTATTGGAGCGCGACTTCCTGTAGAGGATCCTGTCGGCACTATGCTTATAGATATCGGGGGTGGGACCACCGACATCGCTCTCCTTTCGTTGGGTGGCGTCGTACGGTCAAAAAATTTACGCGTCGCTGGTGATGCATTAAACGCTGATATTGCTGCATATATCAGAAGTGAGTTTAAAATTTTAGTTGGTGAGAAAAGTGCAGAGGATGTAAAACTTGCTGTTGGATCAGTGCTTAAACCCGATACGCCATTACAGACAACGGTGAGTGGTCGCGACTTGGTGACGGGACTTCCGCGCGAAATTGTCATTACTGATACTGATGTCCGCGAAGCAATCGAGCAGTCCGTTATGAGCATCGTGGAGTCCATAAAGGAGGTGCTCGAATCTGCACCCCCAGAAATCACTTCCGACGTAATGCGCTACGGCATTTTTGTAACTGGCGGTGGAGCACTGCTCCGCGGTCTCACCGAGTATCTCTCGATGCACCTCAAAGTATCTATTCATCTGATTGATGACCCGCTTACCACTGTGGTGCGGGGCACTGGTATAGTGCTAGAGGACATTGACCGGTACCGTTCAATGCTTATCGATGATGCGGAGACGTTCTAGATTGAGCACTTGGCTTTCACCGACTACGGTCGGTGTGGTTGTTTGCGTGCTCATTATAGTGCTGGGGCCTGTCCTCCGTGATCTCTACGGTTCGTTGACCTCGACCCTTTCTACCCGCGCAGAATATGCCGCGTGGTCACGCACACAGCTTATTGCTAAGGTGGAAGAATTAGAATCTGAGCTAGTAAAGGTTCAATATCAGGCGGTTCTCTATGGGTCGCTCGCGTCTGACATTGAGCGTCTTGAATCAGAACTTGCGTTGCGACCCTTAGATGCCTATACGAGTGCGCGCGTGCTCGCTGACTCCACAGCATCGGCATACGGCACACTCATTATTGATGCGGGACAAACCAGCGGTGTCACAGTAAATGATTATGTGACGGTGCACGGTGTGTACGTTGGAAGGGTTATCTCGGTTGATCCGCATCAATCGTTAGTACAACTTGCATCAAGTGCAGGCGAAGTTACAACAGTATCGCTTGAAAAGAGTACTCTCGAGAGAACAATGCGTGGCGTGGGTGGAGGCTATGAGCTTGATATACCACAATCATTCAATGTATCTCGCGGGACCTTAATACGCGAGGCGACACTGGGGCTTCCTATGGCACAGATTGTTGACGTGGAGATTGAACCGACCAACGCTGTGGTCACTGCTTTGGCAGCACCCCTCGCGCACAATCCACTCCGCACCGTTTCGCTCATACATGCACAAGCACCATGATGCAGATACTCGCCGCCGTATACTATGTCGTTGCTCTTTTATTTCTGCCATGGTGGGGTTTGTTTCTCGCATTACCCATACTCCTCCTGTCGCCATGGGGGACGGTTCTTGCACTGGCCGGGAGTATTTTTATGGACACCGCATTTGGATCTGACGCGGGCTTTTTCTCCCTTGGCTACACGTATGTGCTCATTACCTGCATTGGCATTCTGGTGACGAGGCTCTTAAGGAACAGACTTCTTGATTAACATGAGACTCCCATCATTTTTTAAGCGACGTCAGCGATACACTCCTGTAGAGCCAGACGAAATATTTATTGATGCAGAAAATCTGCCGCAGTTTGATACGATGCAACTCGAGGGGAGGATCGCGCCGCCCTTGCCCGCGCAGACCTATAGAAATTTTTTGATACTTGTTTCAGTGCTTCTTATCGGTGCATTTGCACAGGCAGTTAATCTTATGGTGGTGCAACACACCGCATTTGCAGCGCGAGCTGAGGAAAATAGATTAGCACGCCATGAAGTCCCTGCACTTCGCGGTCGGATCATTGATCGCCTCGGTGTGGTGCTTGCAGAGAACATGACAACGACAACCGCAAGTACAACTGAAACCCTTCGATCCTATCCACTGGGCGACGCGGCCGCGCACCTCATTGGCTACGTGTCATATCCTAAACGCGATGCGCAGGGTGTGTTGTATCAATCGTCAATGGAGGGTGTGCAGGGGATAGAGGCCACGTATGACGAGGTATTAGCTGGAACGCCAGGCGCCGCGGTGTACGAGACAGACGCTTTGGGCAACACGTTGTCAGGGAGCATTGTCACACCGAGTCTTGCTGGGCACGACATAGTGCTCTCCATCGACTCAGATTTACAGCGAGAAATGTATCACGTGCTTGAAGAGCGAGTGCATGGAGGATTCCGCGGGGGCACAGGCGGCATTATCGATATTGAAAATGGAGAACTCATTGCACTAGCAAGTTATCCTGCGTTTGACCCTGAAGTAATGTCGAGTGGTGTACCGCGCGATGTGGTCGCGAAATATCAATTGGATACGCGCTCACCGTTTCTTGACCGTGCTGTCGCCGGAGTGTATACACCGGGTTCCATCATTAAACCGTTTGTAGCGCTTGCGGCGCTTATGGAAAATGTAGTGACACCAAACACCACCTACGTATCAACCGGTAAGCTCGTTATACCAAATCCGTACGATCCAGAAAATCCTTCTGTCTTTAGAGACTGGCGTGCGCACGGCGCTGTCGATATGCGTCGAGCCATCGCCGTGTCCTCTGACGTGTACTTTTATATTGTCGGTGGCGGTTTTGAAAATCAAAAAGGACTTGGCATTACACGACTCGACCGATATGCGTCGCTGTTTGGATTTGGTTCAACAACGGGGTATAGCGCGCTTGAAGAGGAGGGTACCGTGCCGTCGCCGGGGTGGAAGTCTGATGTTTTCGAGGGAGACGAGTGGCGAGTGGGCGATACGTACAATACATCCATTGGTCAGTTTGGTTGGCAGATGACGCTACTTCAAGCGCTCAGAGGAACAGCGGCGCTTGCAAACGGCGGGTATTTAGTGACACCAACATTAGTGCGAGATACTGCTGGCGAACGTACCTCACTTAATCTGCCTGCAGATGATTTAAAAGTCATTCATGAAGGTATGCGAGCGGCGGTACTTGCGGGTGGCACCGCTGCAGCACTCGATAATCCAGCGCTTGCTGTTGCAGGAAAAACAGGAACGGCAGAAGTTGGTGTGCTTAAAGAAAACATTAACTCGCTGGTCATCGGTTTTTTCCCGTATGACAAGCCTCGCTACGCGTTCGCTGTTATACTTGAAAAATCAAAAGCAGGAAATCCAAACGGTGCACCAGCAGCAATGCGTGAGATTATTCAGTGGATCGTTGAGAATCGTCCTGAGATGAGAAACCCACAACAAAAGTTGACGAGCGATGGGGATACGCTACAATAGCTCGATGACTAAAAAGCCTCTGAATTTGAAAGACGAGAATCTCATCTCACAAGAAAAGTTTGATGAATTGAAAAAAGAGTTGGATCAGCTCACGACCGTCGCACGTGCAGAAATCGCAGCAAGTCTTGAATATGCGCGTTCGCTCGGTGACTTGTCAGAGAACGCTGAGTATCACGCCGCGAGAGAATTGCAGGCAGCGACAGAAGAGCGTATTCGCAGACTCGAGAACGTGGTTAAGTCTGCAGTGATCGTGACCGAACGCAAGAAGGGTATGGTCAGCTTTGGCTCTGTCGTCACAATCAAGAAAAAGGGTTCAACAGAAAGCCACACCTATACTATCGTTGGCTCTGAGGAGGCGAACATGCGAGAAAAAAAGATAAGCCACCTCTCTCCTATGGGTAAAGAGCTTATCGGTAAGAAAAAAGGTGACACATTTACGTTCTCCACGCCACAGGGCCGTGTCGAATACACCGTTGTTGAAGTTTCATAGACTCGAACAGCTGTAGTATGCTGGTGTAATGGCTGGTATTGATGAAATTAGGGCAGAGCGATTGAAAAAAATCGATGTGCTTCGTGCAGCGGGCATGGACCCGTATCCATCTACCTCATCACGCACGCATACTGTGCTTGACGTGGTGGGGCAGTTTGAAACACTAGAAAAAAGTGCTGAGCACATTACTGTCGCTGG
>JBDKFU010000028.1:0-8341 GCA_039798565.1 Candidatus Parcubacteria bacterium | reverse complement strand
GTGCAGTCGCAGTATCTCGCATCCGCACATCATTCGCATCAAGCCCGCGACGAACCATACGCTGTACACGCACATCTTCAGATGCAGTAACAAAGTACACCACGTCAGGCTGAACCACGCTTGCAAAATCGCTTGACCGGCACGGGACACCAAGCGTTCGGTGGGTTGCAACAGTGGTGTACCAATATCTATCGGCGACTACGGTTTCGCCACGACGTAGATGTTGCCGTATTTTTTTTGAAGTGGCGTGGATGCAATACCGATAGAACATATAATGCGTCGCCGCTGACGCATACGCATCAACAAATCGCTTCATGCCCAACAAATGACTTGGCACGCTCGTTACATACCGAGCTCGAAGCCTACTGCTCAACTCCTTAGCGAACGTCGATTTACCTACACCATCAATTCCTTCGACTACGATAAATGTCATAGATGCTTTTCAAGCCATAATCTGACTGCATGCAAGAGCGAGTCAGTATCGTCTGCAGTGAAATCAGATTCAAACTTGTTGAGCGATGTACTGAAAAGCGCATGCGACAGTGGTGCCCTATTGTATGACTGTGCGCTGTGCACATTCGGCAGTCGAATTTCAAAAGGAATCGAGAACATATATTCATCAATGCAACAACCATTGCGAGACAGACAGTAATACATCGATTTCGTACAAGGCAATGATGCAACCCCCCGCGTATGCATCTCAGCAGACACTACATCCACAAAAAATTCAAGCCATGATTCATCCGAAACCGTTTCGGGGAGTGCACCTCCCCATCGACGTATCGCTGGCCCGGGGGCGTGATTAAACGCAGGTACATCGAGCGCCGTGTCCTCGCCCAACACTGCAATATCGCCGACAACCTCAGAGTAGCGAAGTGACTTTCGGCGGGCATTTTCAGCAGCATCGTCGAGCGTCTCCTCTACATGCATCGACACAAAGCCCACATCAGCGGGAACATAGACGGTCGATATACCGCGAAAGAGCGTCGTGTACTGCGTGCGCTTTGTGAGATTCGAAGTTGCTAAGAGTATGTTTTTTTGCATACAAAAATAAAACCATCAGCAAGCACCGAGGGCAAAAAAGATTGCACATCATCGCCGCGGTATGGGTGCACTGCAGAGGTAGCAGACACCGATGTAATTCGCTCACGTAAAGACGCGAGCGAAAAATACTGGAGATGCGTCGGGTCACTATGCGCTTTAGGGTCGACCCCCATAAGAGCATATAGACGCTTATCAAAACGATGTGCATTCGGGGTGGAGCCAACAAGGACGCCTCCCCGTTTTAGCAGGCGAAAACATTCTGATAAAAAGTGTGCAGGATCAATGAGATGCTCAATAATTTCTGACGCGATGATGAGATCGAAAGATTCATCCTCAAGCGGCAATCTTTCATTAAGATCTGCATGAACCGTGCGACATTCCTGCACGGCACCCTGCAGCAAATGTCGCGATTGGGCAAGCGCATGCTCATCAATATCGACACACGTAACCGTGCACTGTGAAGGAATAATCCTAGAGAGGAAATAACCGTCTCTCGATCCAAAGTCTGCGACATCAGCATACTCGCTGAGCGGGACGTATTGCTTGCAGAATGCTGAGAACAGCGGGACGCGACCAGCCTCTCGCCATGTCGTGTTGTAGTATGCACCTTTTGAGTGGTGCGTAGCGTATAGGTGAGAAAGGGCCTTATTCATAAACTTTTATAGAGTGTGTATGTGATACATACTGGCTAGTATACGCCTGCCCGACACACATGCGCAAGATATGCACAGCACTGTACATTAAACGCACAGATGGTATAGTCACGGTATGATTGTGCACTTTGCAGCCTCTACTGCAAACATAAAGAAGCAGCTTCCGCTTTTTTCTGATATTTGTTCGTATATAAAACAAGAAGGACACACTCTCTCTCGAGACTGGATACCGCATGTCGCTAAAAAATTTGGTACGGCGGGGGCTGTGGAATATTCTTCTGATATATATGAAAAAGTAGTTGAATCTATACTCGCCGCAGATATACTTATCGTGGAGGGGACGCATCTTAGTTTTAGTGTTGGCCAACAAATTACACTCGCGCTCAGCAAATCAAAGCCGGTACTTCTTTTACGAAGTGCTGATACGAGTGATGGAGCACAGCCATTCTCGTTTGATTTCTTAAAAGGCATCGCCAATCCCCTATTAACCATAGCACTATACAGAAAAAAAGATTTGGCGACCATTATTCGTACGTACCTTGTCGACGATTCGAAAAAAGGAAGTATAAAATTCAACATAATATTGACACGAGCACTTGATGCATATCTTGAGTGGGCTGCGCATGCATATAAAAAAAATAAATCTCAAATGATTAGACAGATTTTGACGGAACACATGACACGTCGCGATAAAAAGTACTCTGCATTACTCGCCGCACAGCACCACTAGCTTGCTTGCAAACAAAAAAGCTCCGGACATCCGGAGCTTTTTTGTTTAAACCGAGCTAGAAAAACTAGCGGATTTCGTAGGTGATAGAGACGCGTGAGACGATTTCGTTCTCGCCCACTGGTACCTCTGGAGCCACCTTCGCCTCCATAGCCACTGCCCCGCCCATCGCAACATCACGAGAGTAGTACGGGACTGGGTAGCCACCACTATTCTCATAGAAGTTAACAACACGGACGATTGAAACACCGAGGTCGTCAGCCAAGATTTCTGCCTTAGCACGAGCCTTCTCGATAGCCTCCTTACGAGCCTCTGCCATCACACCGTCTGGATCCTCAACAGTGAAGTTAGGACCATAGAGCATCGAGATGCCAGCGTCACCGAGCGCTGTCAAAATATCACCAACCTCACCCGTCTTTCTCACCTTAACTTCTGTAGTCTGCGTTACGGTGTATCCGACAACACGCTGTTCGTCATAGACACACGGCGCGTTGTAACACGGCTGTGGGTAGCTATACTTTGGAGAAACATTGTAGGAAGTTGTTTTTATATCCTTGTCTTCGATAGCTTTGTTCTTCAAGAGCGCGACTGCAACATTAATTTTCTTTGTCGCTTCTTCCTGTGCAGCGGTCGCATTCTTACCCTCTCCCGTTACGGTGAAAGAGATGGTCGCGATGTCAGGAATAGCGGTCGCCCTTCCTTCGCCATCTACAGTGATAACGTTACCGACTGAGGGCGCTGAGTCCCACCAATCCATTGCAGCCTGTACTGCCAAAAATGCGACAAACAGAGTCGCAGCGACTAAAAAGAGCGAGGCGAGCTTTTCAATACGCGGACTCACCCAAACACCAGATTGCATATCCATACTGACGTTATTTAAATTAACTTGTTATATAAGACTTACGCAGAAAGTATAGCATGTGTGACTTTTTTCAATGAGAATGGCCGTGCACACTCGATTTTAAGCCGTTTTTTGGAATGAGAAGATTCTTGGGGAGGTACACAGCAAGGGCCGTACTAATAGGCAGTACGAGCGCAAGCGCCCCCGTGCCGATAATGGCGCGGACGATTTCAACCGCTACTATTTCACTGTTTAAGAGCATCCCCGTATCAGACGCAGAAAGTGTGAACAAAAGGAGTAGCGGGAGCGATGCTCCCGCATAGGCGAGGACCAGCGTATTCACCACCGCACCAAGATGCGAGCGCCCGATATGCATCGCACGCTGATACACATCGCGATGTGACAACGCGGCATTCGCGCAGCGCAACTCCTGCACGGTAATAACCTGGGTTACGGCGAGGTCATCAATGATACCTAAGATACCGATAATAATAGCCCCGAGTAATAGCCCGGCCATGTCCAAGGTCCCGCCAGTTGAAAGATTCAAAATTGATGATGCGTCGTCAGTAAAACCAGAAAAGCGCATCACCGTAACGACGAAACTTGAGACGATAATCGCAATTATCACCGTTATCATTGAGCCGATAAAGGCTGCGGCGGTCGAACGATTGATGCCATGGGTTATAGCCATGACCGATGCCAAAATAAGCGCCGAAACAAAGAGTGAGGTGAGTGCGGGGGGCGCACCAGATACCAGCATAGGCAGCAACACATACACAATGACCGCGAGAGAAATGCCGAGCGCCACAATTGCTCGAAAACCGATGACGCCGCCGACAAATACCGTCAAAAGCACAAATAGCACCGCCACCACAATCAACATGAGCCGACGATCAAATTCTTTGAACGTATATTCTGTTCGGTCACCCATATCCTGAGCATTTAGGTACACGCGATCTCCGACAGAAAGCGGTGTGTGGTCGTTCGTAAAGGTAACGACAGAACCAGCATCGAGTTCTACCGAGAGTGTTTGAATCCGTTCAACAGCCTCAGTCCCCAGGATGGGAGTCACGCTCACTCCCCCTGCCTGTATTACTTTTCCGTGCACGATTATTGTGTCGCCCGCCTCGGCGAATACCGCGTGCGGCATACCAGTGACAAAAACCGTCAACACAAGCGCGCCGTAGAGCGCAACGCGAAACATACGTCGATGGTATCATGGGCAGCATGGATGCAACACTCTATACTATTTCCGCGGTAGTGATTGTTTCTTTAGTATCGCTCATTGGCGTCTTTGCACTTTCACTTGGCACGATGCTCTCGAGATTAATGCCGGCCCTCGTGGGACTTGCGGCGGGCGCACTCCTCGGCGACGCGATAATACACCTTATCCCCGAGTCACTAGAAATCATTGGAGATGAGGCGGTGTTTGGTGTGTCAGTATTGGTGGGTCTCGTTGCATTTTTTGTACTTGAAAAATACCTGCGCTGGCACCACGCGCACCACGGCCGCGAAGAAGAGCATGAAAACCACGAACGCTTTGAACACGGCCCACACGCACCAAACGCGCTCATTGCACCCATGGTGCTGGTCGCTGACGGCGTGCACAATATGGTGGATGGTGCTGTTATTGCAGCGAGCTTTCTCGTCTCGCCCGAGCTTGGTATCGCGACAACTATCGCCGTCTTTCTCCACGAGATACCACAAGAAATAGCCGACTATGCCCTCTTAGTCCACTCTGGTCTTTCACGAGCACGCGCACTCTTTTTTAACTTCTTGTCAGGACTCACGGCACTCATCGGTGCAGGTATAGTCCTCGCCCTCCAATCATCACTCGGTACACTCGAGGGGTACCTTATCGCCTTCACTGCAGGCGCTTTTATCTATCTCGCGGCAGCGGACCTGGTACCGGAGCTCCATAAAACGACCGCGGCGCGACGCTCTATCGTTCAACTTTTTGCAGTCATACTCGGTATCGGTCTTATGCTCGCGATGACGCTTCTCGAGTAGCGATTAGTAGGTCTGGAGGAGAAGAAACGCAAGAAGTCCAGTCACTGCGAGCTCAATAAGCGGGGTCAGCCCGATACCAAATACTTTGGGCATTTCAGGCGCATACTCCCATCGTTTGGTTTTAATCGCATGAAGCTCAACGAGCGCAGAAAAAAGGAGTAGGCCAGCGACAAACACATATTCATTTGGGCTTATCGCATAAGCAATCGTAATCCACAGTGCGTCTTTCAGCGACTGAAACGTAATGAACGGGACAAAGGTCGTAAGCGACATGGTGCGACACGTCGTATAGAGCTGGCTATGCCACACCTCCCAGACAAAGTTGAGGAGAAATGCGACATGAAAGAGTAAAATATATTCCATCTCTCGTGATTACGGTGCTTTGCGAGCAAGAACGGATGACCAGTACGCCGCGATAACAAACACGATGCCGATAGTACCCGTCACAATCTCTGGAACCTCGGTCAAGAGAGAAACAAACATCGAGATGGCGAGTCCAAATATCGCCCAGTGCGCGCCGTGCTCCAGATACTTGAGCGTATCAAGTGTGCGCTCTCGCACCATGTAGATAGTTAATGAGCGGACAAAGAACGCACCGATACCAAGACCCACCGCAATAATCGGAATGGCCGACGTCAGTGCAAATGCGCCAATAACCCCGTCCAAAGAAAACGCAGCATCAAGTACTTCAAGGTAGATAAAGAGCGCCAATGACGCCCCCGCACCCTCCTTTGCTTCAACAGAAAACGCGCTCGTGACGCCCTGCATGACAATAAACAAGATGACGCCGATAATACCAGCCACCAATACCGTCGCGCGCGCATCTAGTGGCACCGCAAACGAAATGCCCGCCACCACGATGAGCGCGAGCACTATCTCTATCGCTTCGACTCTCCCCCACTGCGTTAAATGCCGCTCCACATTTTTAATCCAGTGCACCGACTTTTTTGCATCCAAAAAATATTTGAGTGCGACCATGATAAGAAACGCCGCACCAAACGCATGAATCGCGTACTTTGCTTTTTCAAGAAGCTCGCCATAATGCGCAGGGTCAAACAGTGCCATCTCCGTAATGGTCCATGGATTAACGCCAACAATAACTGACACGATAACAATCGGGAGTACAAAACGAGTGCCAAATACAGCAATCAATATGCCCCACGTGAGAAACCGTCGCTGCCAAAGCGCGTTCATGTTCTTCAAAACACGTGCGTTAACAACCGCGTTATCGAACGACAGCGTCACTTCAAGGAGGGTCAAAAGAAGCGTGGTGAGGAGCGCAGCCCAGCCGCCATAGAAATACATGGCCACAAAACCGACTACCGTGACGGTGATAGAAAACCAAAAGAATTTAAAAATTTTTTCCATCACTCTAGTATACTCGACACTGTCGTTGGCGTCGACGATGCAAACGTTACGGTGAATGTCGTGCGTCCAATTAATGACCCACGCTCGGTTTCAACGTTGATGCGCCACACCCCAGGCATCGATGGCACCACAACAGAATAACCGCGATAGCCACCATCGCGTCCACCAGAAATAGCAAATGGTATGGTCGCATACGTGCGCCAGGTATCCGACGCGTCTCTATGCTGCCACTCGTGCACGATACGTGTATTTAAATCTGTTGGCGCAAAGACTGACGAAAAACCGTACAATCGTGAGCCGGGCACAAGCGTGATTGGTGTACGCCAAAATCGCGCATACCACTCTTCTGGCTCCGCCTCAACATGATATGCAGTACCCACTCGCTCGACACTATGGTACACGCCGACATCCTTAAGCGACAGTGGAATGGGGGGCAAAATATTGGTGACGTAGAGGAGCGAAATAACACTGTAGAGCGTTGCCGTACCGATGACGATGTTGCGGAGCGCGCGGTGTACACGTACGCGGTCTATACTCCACAAAAGGCCAATGAACAGGGCGAGCACGATAAGCGCGACAACATTACTCACCACAAACTCCAAGGTGCCCATAGTGCCTGTCAGTATCGGCACAGAGTAAATTGAAAATGACAACAGACAAAAACCGAGGAGGATTGATTGGTATGCGAGTCGTGCCTGATAACTTTGCAAAAACTCATTGATAAAAATGAGCGCGAGGATAAGAAGTAGAAACGGCCAGGAACTCGCTACCGTCCCGCTCTGCGAGTAGAACAACAGAAAGCCCGAGAACATACCACCAAATGCATACTGCGCAACGAACGGCAGAATCGACTCGATGGTGCGCATAATGCGCGATACACGCGTCCGTGTAAACGCGATGTGGATGAGCACCATCGAACCGACCACCAACACAAGGTAGGTGTACAGAATAAGATTTGAGAGCAACAAATCAATGCGCTTCAAAATGATAGAGTCGATAGCGAAGCCCACAATAAACGCACCTAAAGACAGTGTGTGGTAATGGTGCGTGACGAACTCCTGTATGCGACGCATAGATGACTCTAGTGTACAGTACTGCTATGAAGCGCTCAGTAACTATAGAAAAGAGGCTCGGCGAAACACCACTCCAAGCTATTGAGCGATTTCGTGCTGACACGCACCTTGGCCACGACGTACCACTCGCGTACGCCGGGCGACTCGACCCCATGGCGACCGGGAAGCTCCTCATTCTCATCGGCGACGAATGCAAAGTGCAAACAACATACCACTCGCTCGACAAACAGTACGAGTTTGAAGTGCTGTCTGGATTTCAAAGCGACACGCACGATGTCCTGGGCATCGCAGAGTCCGCGCAGACACCGAGCACAGATGCGCTACGCGCGCTGGCACAAAAATATACGGGCACGATTACACTCCCCTACCCGCACTTCTCTGCACGAACCGTAGGCGGCGTCCCACTCCACATGCACACTCTGTCGGGCACGCTCGCCGACATCGATGTGCCGACAAAAACCAGCACAGTGTACTCGCTGCAACTTACAAAAACGCGCACCCTTCGCGGCGGCGAGCTTTTGAAATCCATTCTTGAAAAAATAAATTCATTTCCAGAAGTGACTGATGAGCGAAAGGCGCTCGGCCGCGACTTTCGTCGTGCTGAGATCCGTGCACGATGGCACGA
>JBDKFU010000027.1:0-3630 GCA_039798565.1 Candidatus Parcubacteria bacterium | reverse complement strand
GGCTTTGTGACCGAAAAAAGTGCAATTCCAGCGACTAACATAATGCCTGCGAGCCCCGCAAACCACGGCAGAAGTCCGGGTGGTGCCCCCGCCGCTACCGCGGCGGGGGCCGTGCTTGTTGCTCGTTCAAGTATTTTTGGCGCCTCTTTTGTTGTCTTTGTTTTTGAAGACGTCCTAGTTGTACTCTTCTTCTTTTCTGCCACCGGTTTCGGGGCTGCCGTATAGGTTATTTCTGCAACGACAGTTGTTGACGCATCTTTGAGCGCCAAGTACTCACCCGTATTGTTAAGCGAGAATGTCGAATCAAACACAAATGCAGAGCGAGATGGATTTTCTGCAACAAATGCGACGGCGTCAGAGGCGATTACTGCGCTTCCATTTGGTGGAACTACAGCACTGCCCACTGCTTTAATTTTATGATTAGTGTTATTCTCAAATAAAAAATACTTTGACAGATCCACCGCATCTGCAGATATATTGCGGACCTCTATCCATTCGCGGTTTTTGTCACTCCCTGCGGGGTCGTACTCGATATGAGAAAACTCAAAAAGTATGAGCCCGAGCATTCTCCCATGCTACGCCGGCAAGGGACCTACGTAAAGGAGCCGTTTCAAGACGTCCTCTGCAACCTCAGATGGCTCCTCTGGCTTCTCTGGAGGTACGGGGGTGGGTGGCACAGCCGGCTTTGCCTCAGTAGTGGCTGGGGCAGCGTCACCAGCAGGCTTTTGGAATATAGCCCTAAACGCATCTGAAAAGCCACTACCTCCACCTGTACTTGGCGTGCCTGGTGTTGCGGGTGGCGGTGGCGGATTTGTCTTCTGAGCGCGATCTCTAAATGACGCATCTACCTGTGTTCGCGGCATCGTATACTTTGCGCGCGAGTCACCAATCAAATCTTGCAGAGAAACGTTGGTGCGTTCAGAAAGTGGCAGCACATCAGCGAAGAACGGCTGTGTGCGCACAGCGTCAATAGTAAGCGCGACGCACGACTCGCCCTGATCAAGCCCTGAAAGCTCTTCAGGTGTCACATAGGGATAAAATACTTTTTCTACCATCGGGAGATCAATGGGGTGTGGCTGAAATGCAATGACGGATCCGCACCGAGCTAACGCTTTTTCTCGAAGTGGTAAATCACTCTCATGATAAATAGTGTCAGAGAGCGAAAGCGACACTGACCGATCGGTAAAGAGCGACTCAGAGTCGGTCTCTGAAAGATAGCGTAGGCAGTCGTGGAAATAGAGCGAGACCGGCACATCAAGCTCAGCCGCCCGGGCACGCGCTGCATAGGTGAACAAGCGAACGACCGGAGTAATGCGCGTTGGGAAAATGCGAATACGAGATACATCCACAATAACGATGGCGCCCCGCGCGAGCTCACCAAGTGATATTTTCGTTTCGATTTGACCAATGAGGTTTCGGACCATGGTGTCTTTTGCAAGATAACGCCCATGCTCTTCCATATCACTGATAGTGTCCGTTTCTTTTTCAAATGCATTGTAAAACTTCACCGACGTATCAGCATCTTCGGGGAACGCCTCTTTGCGCACCTTTTCATCAGTCACCAGCGCATACGCGTCGATGATAGATTTCTCTTTATCTTTATAGATGTGTGACGCAATAGCATCGGTCAACTCATTTTTCTTTGTTCTATAGATAGACGCGAGCGCCATTTCAAAAAGCTCTTTGCCGCGCGCAGACCCGCGAAATTCTTCTGCGACGTTCCAGCTAAACGGGTACTCAGCGTCTGAGGCGTCAAGATACACAAGCCGCTCTATCTCTTCAGGATTTAATCGCTCCATGAGCATCGGCCCCATGTTACCCGCCGCATCAATGATCACCATGCCGATACCACGCTCGATGTCTTGAATCGCCATGCGTGTTAAAAATTCTGCGCGGCCACTCCCCACGCGACCCAACACACACACGTGGTGTTTTCTATCTTTATCTTTAATACCAAAGGGCGTTACGCGCTCTTTCAGCGCGGTGGTCGCGAGATATGTTACGCGTGAGCCCCAGTCCATACAACTAGTATATAGGAAGTTGTATGTCGGTATACTTGCGCTCTAGAGTTTTCTACTCTCTGCTCTCAGTTTTCCGTCCTCGTGCTTTAAAGTAACGATTCTTCTCACTGGACTTTTCATATTCAGACGAGCGCGTCTCGGCGTAAGGTCATAGCGGTCAACCCCCGAGACCATTCCGTCAATCGTCGGGTAATGGCCGGTTGCCTCGCCAATACGCCTTCTGAGCGCTGGTCGTGCATCATGCGGCGCGCGCTCAAAAAGTGAACGGGCCAACGCCGAAAGCAGATTATACTCTTTCCAGTCGCGTGCGAGTTCAATCGAGTTTGGCTTGAGTTCTGGAAGAAGGCCCTGCCTTCTTAACTCTGCTTTTTTCTGTCGCTTGACCAAAAGTCCTGCGAGTATGTCTGCCGATTCCACGAGGCCTGCCATACGTGCACTGTATACAACTTATGGTTTATCGGCAAGATACTCGCGTAGCGCTGTGTATTTATTGGCCGGATCCCAAAAGTACCATGACGTAAGGCCAGCGTCGTACGTCGCCTGTATTTGCGCTTCTATATCTGCCTTGGTGTAATCTTTTCCATAATCAAAGTCCTGAAGCCAGGGTCGCATCTTCAGTTTTGAATACACTTCTTTGGTGTAGAGCTGTGGCGACGTTGATGCAACCGGCCGTCCATCAAGCGTCTGCACGAGCGTTGTCGTAGCAATGGTTCGCTTCACTGCAGCGTCCATCGATATTTTAACCACTTCATACGGATGATTGTTTGGATTCTCTAAGTCGCGAAAGTTTTTTGGATAATGTGACGGATACACCATCGGCGCGATGTAATCAAAGTATGGCAGTGCACGCTCGAGCTGTTGTCCGATATTTAAGTCGTCTGAGTTTGTCGTCGTCATGCCAAAGAGATCTGCAGACATCGCCGCGCCCGTTGGATGTACATGCTCGTGCAGATACTTCCAAAAAAGTTCGACGGCCTCTCCCTTGTTTTGATTCACAAAACGAGCATCCTTCATGGGTCCGTCCGACGGGTACCGAATGTAGTCATAGTTCAACTCATCAAAACCAAAATCCTCGTATGCGACCTTTGATAACTCGACCACGTAATCCCAGTACGGCTTGTGCGACACATCAATGAACGAAAGACCCTTGTAATCCTTCCACGGCGTACCGGTCGACGCACTCTGCACTGCCGCAGACGGATGCAACTTGGTATAGTTCGGATCTTGAAAAACGGTGATGCGACCGATGACATAAATACCTTTGTCGTGGAGCGTCTGCACAAAAGTCTTCATATCACGCGCACCACACGCGTCAGAGACTGAAGCAGCGAGAACTGGGTTGTCCGTGGTAAATGCAATTTTACCCGTGTAGTCCTTAATATCGATAATCACCGCGTTTAATGCAGTGTCATCAATAAATGACACGAGCTTCTCTCGAAATGACGGCGTACCCACCACACACTGACTCATATAAATCGCGTACATTGGGTCAGGCGTTTTAATGTGCGAAACAGTTGGTTTAGGCTGAGCTGGTTTTTCAACCACAGCGTCTGTGGACGAGGCGACAACGCCCTCTGCAACGACCCACTCCGGTGGCACGGCGTACGTC
>JBDKFU010000026.1:0-6022 GCA_039798565.1 Candidatus Parcubacteria bacterium | reverse complement strand
CGTCTAGACCACATGAACCACAGCCAAGTGCGTCGGCTGCGGTCATCGTGCCAGTGACATAGGCAGTTGCTGAGTAGCCAGCATAAAAAACCACTACCAGGGCGAGAATCGATGCGATCTGTATGAAAATATTTTTAGTAGTCATATATATTGGTTATCTGGTAGCGTTAGTAATGCTGATAAGATCTGCCTTAAGAATGTATCGCTCCTCCTTGGTACCGAGCGAATTGCACGTTACCAAGGTGAGCGTGTGACCGACGGTTTCAAGTGGAACTGAGCTGACATCTGCGTGGACAAGAACAACTGAGCGAACTGCATAGGTGTACATCTTGTCACCTGAGTAGACGCGAACCTCAGCACCCTCTTTCACCTTCTGGACGTCGTTGAACGCTTTGAAGGCTTTGTTCTTAACAACGGGGAGATAGCTCTGGTGGCCAAAGATGAGTACCGAGCCCTGCTCGTCCAATGTCGCCGAGTGCGGATAACGGACTGCTCCGCCCAAAAGCTCTTGGTCCAAAGTTGCTAAATCGCTTTTGACTGGATTCAACACCTTTGTATCGATCCCTACTGAATCAATAACGATGCGAACGGGGACCTCTCCGGTTACGGCACCCACACGCGCCATAACAGTAGGTGCGGGGCCCGCGATGAGCTTAATGTTCTCGCTCGCTCGCGCTTTAACCTCAAGCTGATTCAACGTGACCGTTACTTTCTCTTCAACCGTATTCTCTACTTCCTTGGTGGTCGTAGCGAACTCGTTTGAAGGAGTTTCTGGGACAAAGTCGATGATGTTAAGGAACGACGCGATGATAAAAAACGAAACAAGAAAGACGCCGAGCGCAGCCCAGGGCCTTTCTATAATACGAGTGACGCCAGTATGGCTATTCATATTTTTAGCTCTCGAGACATGGCTGCAAACTGCAGCCGAGGCCAGCGAATAGCCTAGTCAACAGTGTAAACCATATTTATGACATTGTCAAGTCCCTCTGGCAAGACCTCTATAATTGGCTTGACACAGTCGAAATAACGAGTATAATACTCCGAATGAATACAGCACGACGAAGAGAAGGACGACGCACGCCTGAAGAAAACCACGCGGAGAAGATTGCACGTCTTCGATCTGAGAAGGCTAAAGAGGGGTGGGATTTCTTCAAAGGTGCGATTACGTATCTTGCTGCAGGTGTCCTGATTGCAATTTTCCCCCACCCGCTTACGTTTGCAATAGCGCTCGTGGCAGTGGGTGTCCAGTTTGAGAATCTATTTAGAGGTAGTTATAACTACCTTTCCCTATACCCTGAAGATATTCGTGACGAGATAGCGAGAGAGAAGCGACGTGTTGAGTACAATGATCAAGTTTTGAGACAACTGGGCGGGAAATAAGAGGTACTTGACAAAAGTTAAGTGCCATGATACTGTGAGTGGACTATGAATAACGATACATCACGTGTGGCCTCGGGCGCGACAAAAGCGCTTGCAGTGGTTGGCTTTTTAGCAATTCTCGTTGTTGGTATGTGGGGCTCTGCTTCACTCGCTACCGGCGTCCCCGCGACACTTAAGTCCATCGCGGCAGCTATCGTTTCTATCACCTCTATCTTTGTCCCAGCATCTGAGACTATTGCGGTTACTGCATCTGACTACTCTCCAGAGAGTGGCTCACCAGTCACCTTCTCATATACACATGACTCACGAACAGTGGTTGGTTCATACATCTTCCGCTACAGCTGTGCAAACGGCCTCATCGTGACCTCAACACAGAACGGTGCAGAGGAGCAGATTTTCTGTAACGTCCCCTTCCACTTTATCCCAACAGGCTCATCACTCGTGGTTACCCCAGTATCAAAGACTGACAAGTTTGTAGACCTTGAGATATTTATCGACTTCGTACCAAACGGTGCATCAACTCCAACGGTTACAGGCTCAACAGTTGTTACTGTAGAGAACACAGAGCTCACTGGAAGCGGTGGCACTTTGGGAGGCGGCACCACAGTCACTCCAACGCCAACCGTACCAACAACACCAAAACCTACAAAGCCATCTGCTGGTACACCAACCACCGTCGTTACTCCAATCAACACTATCCCTGGTTCAAACCCGAACGGTCAGGTTGACCTTGTCGGACGCATCATCGAAGTAGGTATCGTCGATAACGCAACGGGCGCTTTCACTGCATCAACAACACCAGTTCGTCGTCCACAAGGCGGTCGCGTTGCAATCCGCTTCGCTATCGAGAACGCAGGTACAAAGACATCACCAACGTTTGCATTCAACGCGGTGCTCCCTACCTTCCCTGGTCACGTCTACTCATCACCAAATCAGGTAGCATTGAACCCTGGCGACCGTATCGAGTACACGATTGGATTTGATTCATTCGTAGACAGCACCACTGGCGAGTTCATCCTCAACATCGACCCTACCTCGTCAATCAACGAGAAGAACAAGGACAACAACCTCGTTAAGTACACCATCTACGTTATCAAGTAACGAAGATAGGTATGTTTGCAAAAGAGCAAAAGCAGAAATGGCATCAGGCGCAAGCTGATGAGCACTTCAAAAAAGCTGCTGAGCTTCAAATTAAATCAAACTCTATTCGCGAAGAGGCACTAAAAATTGAGGATCCAGATGAGCGAGGTGCTAGATTAGGGGTGGCAGTAGAATTTCAGCGAATGGCTGAGGATAGACTAAAGCGGGGTCAGCAAGCGCTTATAATGGTTGCACAATACAGTTAATCAAAACTGACGGGTGCGGCCATGCCTGCGCATGCAGGATATTCCAATGACAGTAAACCCCGGGGCCACCCGGGGTTTTTGTATGGTGCATAAGTCACTTGACGCTCTAAATGGCAGGAGTATAGTAGCGTGATGCTCAGCAGTAAAGAGAGAAAGAGAGGTCTTCTCGCTGCATCAATCGTGGCGTTTGGACTAAATGGTAGCGCCCCATCAGACGCACAAGAAAAGCCCGTCAAACAGTTCTCAGAAAGAACGTGGGCCGGAGAGGCAGCCAACTGTATCCTTCAGGGCCGCACCATAGATTGCGCTAAGGAGTTCCCGGTCAAAACAAAATAACTCAAATGGAGCACTCTACCATTCGCGGAGTCCTTGTAGGGACAGCGATGTGTGCGCTCAGTAACTGTGCAACCTTTGAACCAAAAGCGACCCCACCTCCAGAAAGAAGACCTACTTGGTTTGAGTCACTCCCCGATCCAAAACCAAACGTGGATAAAAAAATCTTTCGTGTCCCACGAGATCCAGACGCGTTGACGCCCGTTTAAATATCGAGGTTTGCGGCCTTTGCGTTCGACTGAATGAAGGACTTTCGCGCAGGTACGTCAGTACCCATAAGAATATCGAATACCCGGTCAGCATCTGATGCATCAGCGATAGCAACCTGTTTTAATACGCGGCGTGCAGGATCCATGGTGGTCTCCCAGAGTTCTTCCGGATTCATCTCGCCAAGACCTTTGTAACGCTGGATGGACGCCTTTTTTGCTTTCACCTTTCCCTTTACTTCCTCCTCTTGCTCCTCCTCGCTCGTCTCTTCAGACGCGATGGAGTCTTCAGTAACTTCAATGGCATCGGCTGCGGTTGGCTCGATACCCATACGCGCCAACTCTCGGTCACGCTCTGCGTCGCTGAACGCATATGCTATCTCCTTACCCACTTTTATTTTGTAGAGAGGCGGTTGTGCAATATACAAGAAACCGCCATCAATAACGCCGCGGAAGTAGCGATAGAAAAGCGTCATAAGCAGCGTTCGAATGTGCGCACCGTCAACGTCGGCATCAGTCGCGATAATTATTTTGTGATAGCGGAGCTTTGATACATCAAACACGTCACCGATACCAGTGCCCATGGCGATGACCAAATTTCTGATTTCATTTGACGCGAGCATCTTATCGAGTCGAGCACGCTCCACGTTCAAAATCTTACCTCTGAGTGGTAGTATCGCCTGCGTGCGCCGATCTCTCCCCTGCTTCGACGAGCCGCCTGCCGAGTCTCCCTCTACAATAAACACTTCAGATTCTGACGCGTCTTTCGACTGGCAGTCCGCGAGCTTACCCGGGAGCGTCATGCCGTCGAGTGCACCCTTTCTGAGGACCGAGTCCTTTGCAGCCTTTGCTGCCTTTCTCGCCTTCATCGCGAGGAACGCTTTCCCAATGATGGCGCGCGCTTCGTCTGGGTGTGAGTCCAAGAAATCAGCAAATGCCTCAGAAAAAACAGTATTCACCGCGCTCGACGCTTCAACTGATCCCAACTTCGCTTTTGTCTGCCCTTCAAACTGAATTTCGCGAAGCTTAACAGAAACAATGGCGGTCAAACCTTCGAGCACGTCGTCGCCCGTAAAATTATCATCGTCTTTGCCCCCGCTGTTGTTTTTCTTTGCGTAGGTATTGAGGGTTCGCGTGAGAGCCGTTTTAAATCCAGTGATGTGTGTGCCGCCCTCTGCGTTGTAGGTATTGTTTGCAAACGCGGTCATGCGCGCAGAAATATCGTCTACGTACTGGAGCGATACCTCAACCATGACATTATCCTGCTCTTTATCGACATAGAAAATAGTGTCATGAATTGGCTTTTGGAAGCGATTGTTGTACGCAACGAGCGATTTCAACCCACCCTCAAAGTAAAAAGTCATCGAGGGCACTGGGAGCGCCATATCCCGCATATAGATTACGTCAGTCTCGAGCTTCCCTGTAAACTCGCGTGCATCGATAATCGCGATACGTACACCTTTTACCAGATACGCCTGCTGGCGTAGGTGCGCGACGATTCTATTAAAATCGTATTCAATAATGGGAAAGATGGTCGGGTCCGCTTCAAACGTTGTGATGGTACCTTGAAAATCAGTGGGACCAACCTTTTTGACACGCGCTCGCGCCTTTCCACGGTCATACTCCTGGACATAGTAGCCGCCGTCTTTGTGCACTTCTGCTTTCGTGTATGTCGAGAGTGCGTTAACAACTGACGCGCCCACGCCGTGGAGTCCACCAGACACTTTGTAGCCGTCGCCACCAAACTTTCCTCCAGCATGGAGCGTGGTCATGATGGTTTCAAGTGCAGACACTTTGGTCGTCTTGTGTATGTCTACCGGGATACCGCGACCGTTGTCGATAACACGGATGCGATTGTTGGGGAGGAGCGTCACTTCGATATCGTCTGCAAAGCCGCCCATCGCCTCGTCGCGTGAGTTATCAAAAATTTCCCAAATGAGGTGATGGAGACCATCAAGACCCGTGGTCCCGATGTACATACCCGGTCGCTTTCGTACCGGATCAAGTCCTTCAAGGACCGTAATCTGCTCTGCTCCGTATGATGACTTTTTGTCAGAATCTGCGCCTTGTTTTTTAGCTTTTGCCATAGAAAAAAGCACCTAAGAAATACCGTATGGTGCTCCTTAAAGTATAGCATGAATCAGAGCGCCATGGGGGTATGAAAAAAGCCCCAAAAACCATGTTTTTGGGGCTTTTTTAGGAATGTTAGTGGCTAGTCGTTACTCCCAGAGCGCCAGCCGTTTGAATGCCATCGCTTGAAGTACTTCTTCCACTTATCCTTCCTATCATCGTTATCATGCCCATTACCGTTGCCATTGTTGTTGTTAGATTTCTCAACATTAGCAAAGTCTCGACTGGTAACTTGTGCCCCATTTACAATCACGATTTGCTTGTAGTCAGAGCTAATCTGCTTCCAACCATTTGTTATAACTTGTTCAACGCTATAGGTACCGTCTGCGAGTCCAGTGAATGAGTACGAGCCGTCTGCATTGGTGGTCACAGTCTGTACTGTCTTACCATTCTTCCACCATCCGGCATTTTTGAAGAGATTAATCTTCCAGCCTGCTAGTCCCGTCTCACCCGAGTCGAGTATTCGCGACTTGTTTACGTCGTTGAACGACTTTCCAGATATAGAGCCAGCGCCGGGATTTGATGGAGGCGTTGTAGTCGCAGAGATGGTGAGTATGCGATTTGCGCAGCTACTCGTCGCTGCAGTATTGTTTGCATCTCCTGTGTACACTGCCTGCCAGTAGAATG
>JBDKFU010000025.1:0-11290 GCA_039798565.1 Candidatus Parcubacteria bacterium | reverse complement strand
CACCTGGAGAAATCAAACCGGTGCGTTCGCGTACTCGTTGTCGCACGAAATCGTACATCTGTTTTTGGCGACGCTGCGCGCAGTTGAAAAGCCGGTTGCGCAGCTATCATATAAGATGCGCCTCGCGCGCACCAAAAATGGTACGCGCTCGGTGTCTGAGTATCTTCGAACCATAACGCCGGATAAGGGGGAAGAAAAGACCGCACTTCAAGAAAAGTCGGTTTAATGTATACTTGATAAATCGCCGCCTTAGCTCAGCTGGTTAGAGCAACGGTTTTGTAAACCGTAGGTCCTCGGTTCGAATCCGAGAGGCGGCTCCATGGAGTCATCGTCCGAAGTGCAATCTGTTATTGAGGTTGCACAGAGACATTTGTTAGAGCGGGTCCCAAAGTCAGAAATTTTAGCTGTGTACCTAAAAGGCAGTCAGGCGCATGGCATGACCAATGCGAACAGTGATATTGACCTTGTTGTTATTCTGAAATCTGACGAGTACTTTTCTGTTGTGTACGATATACGAAAGGAAGTCGGTCCAACAACACAACCTCCATTTTCATATTCTGCGTATACGCTTGACGAGCTCCGTACAGGAAAATTTCTACCCAATCGACCTCCGATATCTGGAGTGAGCCGCTTTGTTAAGCATCTTGATGCATTACCTCTTGTATACGGAGAGCGTCCACCGGAACCATTATTCCGTCGCTCTGACGAAAAAGACCTAGAGATAAATATTCGTAACTTCCATACAATTTTCTTTCCCGCATATGATGCTAAGACTATTTCATTCAGTGAGTTGGTGAAGCAGGTACTTTGGCTCGCCGAGGCAGAGGCACGTGTACGTGGAGCGAATGTGGCACATTCATGGAGAGGCGCTGTGGCCGCACTCCCTGATGCACATATTGCACACGAGGCGCTTAAGTATCGAGTAAGCGGCGATCCAATACTTGAAAAGCAAGAAGAGTTTTTGGAAAAGTTAAAAGCGCATCTGAGCACTCTCGCGGTGTCTACTTCTTAGTGCTCGTAGCGGTCGAGGTGGCGAGGAGGTGATATTATGCGAGCATGACCGAAGTGCGCGGAAGCAATGAGTCAGGTGAGGAAGCGCAGATTTTTCAAGAGGCAATTGACTCTTTCGACGTAAAAGAAGCTAATTTTGATTTTGGTAAAAATGCATCTCCCTTGAGAGAGGGTATACAATCAACGGGGCTGCTGTTGCTTGGTGAGATTCATGGCGTTGCGGAAAATGCGAATGTCATTTATACGCTTTTTAAAAAGTTTGGATTTCGTACTTTAGCACTTGAGTGGCCCAAAAGCATGCAAGGAGCAGTGGATAGTTTTTTGGAGACAGGAAAACTTGATTTTTCAGCTATACAAGGAAGTGCAGATGGCAGAGTAACGGCAGGGCACTTCGCTGTAATGCGAAAGCTCAAGCAGGAGGGAATATTGCACCGCGTTGTATGTATTGATGATGGTGATATGTCTAATTGGAACGATAGAGATGAAAATATGGCCAAGAACGTTGCCGCAGTTCTTCCCGATGGGCCCGTACTGGTTGTCGCGGGCAATCTTCATACAAGAACATCGTCCATTGATATCGATGGTCAGACACACCATCCTATGGGGGAGCATATACGGAAGCGCGTGCCAAACGCGCCCGTGGCAACGCTTGATTATCTGAGTGGAGAATACGAGAATTCTGGCAGACAGTATTTTAAAAAACGATCACCCAACGTACCTACTCGTGGTAGCGTTCGTCAGTCTCATCCAAATGAGTATATTATTGAAATACCAAAAGCAAGTGGCGCGATTGTCCCGAGTCCCGTATCGGGGTGATTTTCATCTCACATGCTCGTGGTGTAGGGGCGGTGAGTTGATTAATTGTGTAAATGTACTATAATCTCACCCACTATGGGTGAGGGGTGGAAAACAACATTTTTTAGAGAGCGCACATTGCCCATGCAGCGCTCTATTGAGCGTAGACTCCGCGAAAAGGGTATTGAATGTCCAACAATCGAGCTTCGAGTGGTGTACGTAATACATCACCTCGAAGAGAATGCGAGGACCATACGAGCAGAGCTTGAAGACGCGGACATTTTCATACCAGAGTTTGTTTCTACTGATGAAAAGCAGCGGATGGCACGGGGCCCTGGTTTTGGTGGCATTGATGGATACCGGATTTTCAAGCACTCCAGCTTTGAAGAATTTACATCACCGCTTGCAGATGTGGTGCGGCGACGTAACATCCCGGTCGGCATCGTTGACTCCCCGCTTGAAACAACTATTGGCAAAACCGCTTCAGATGCTGCACATGCAAGAACTGATATTCTCAGTAAAAAGACGCTTGAAGAAATGACGCGCGGGTATCGCGAGAACGATGACAAATGTTGGCCAGCGCAGCGAGCTCGGGAGCACTACATGGCTGACCATCTTGAGGACGAGTTGGTGCGGATGATTATAGAAACACCTGCACTACAAAAAAACGGAAAGAAAATTCGTGCCGTTATGTACCTTGGCATGGCGCATCAACCGTTCAGCAATCTTGTGCGTAAACAGATAAAAACTGCATCAATCGTTTGTCCTACTGTTCGTGAGTCAAAGAGTCCCGAGATGGAAATTACTGAGATGCACATGCGGGGTGAGAAGCCAGCTGATGCGCTCATACATAGCACGCTTATTGAGAATCAGCTCATCGCCTCGTGGCACACGCTTCGTTGGGCGGCAGATATTGAAAAGAGTAAACGATATCGATTTGAAGCGGCATGCGCACGGGCTGCTCGTCTTTTGACTCCCTTTGCCCGAGACATTTTGGAAAGCAGGGTACAGATAATCCCAGAGCCAGATGCGTTTAATCGTGATCCAGCACATGCACGATGGCTGCTGCTGATGATGCAAAGGTATGAGTCGATACTCATGCAGGCATTCAACCAAGAGGGTCTCTCCTATAGCGATTTTGTTCCTAAAAGGGTAGTACCACTTGAAACCCCTGAAGCTATACTCGCGAGGCGATGGAAAGAGCGTGCTGCGTAATCAGCGTGTTTTTGTTGACGTGGCGGTCGAGGTGGCGAGAAGGTCGAGTGGGAGTTTTGATTCAAGATCGGAGAGCGAAGTGAGTGAGTTGAATCGTTTGCCATTGATGACGTATGCAGGGAAGGGGGGTTTAATACCAAGGACGGCTTCAAATGTTTTGAGCGCTCCAAGTTCGAGGTTGTAGTCAAACGAGTACACGCGGAGTCGTGGGTACGTGGCACGGAGGTATGAAAGGGCGTAGCCCGCTTCTGCGCATCCCGGACAATCACCATCTTTGTTTGAATAGAAGTAGAGTACAAAGACCGGCTTCAGGCTCACGCACTCTTTCGACAGGCGCTTCATTAAGAGATAATCCTTAATTTGCAGGAGTGTGTATTGGCGCTTTAGTTTTATCACCTCATCATTGTCAGAGCCAAGGCGCTCTTCAGTGTATGAAAGTCGCTCGGCGAGGTCGTTAAGTTCAGTTGAAAGTACGGACCCTTCTGTGATGTCGGTGCACGGTGCCTCGGCGAGGAGGTCAAACTGTGTTTCAAGAGACAGAGTGTCGATGGCTATCTTGTCCTCAATATTTGAAAGCTCGGCCACGCGCGCGCGATTAAGATATTCGACAGCGCCGATGACCGTGCCAAACAAAAGCACCGTAATCACGAGCGCGATGAGTGCATTTTGTGCGGCAGGAGTCATGGTGTGTGTTATCGCCAACTACGCGAATAGCCAAACGCGACGTCGCGTACTGAGCGGAAGAGCCATATGGGGGACACGAGCGAGTAGAGTGTTAAGTACCAGAGAAGGCCAGCGCCCATCGTACCGGGGACGCCAGAGATGCGCTTACCAATAAGCATGGTCACAAAGATGATGCTCACACCCACGAGCGCAAGTACCAGTATCTCTGTAATGGGGATGTAGAACCAATCAAAGCTCGGCATCGAAAACATGAAGGTAAGGGGCACCTCGCCCTGTGTTGCTATGGCAGATGCGATGCTTCGTGTTGTATCGATGGTGGTAAGCACAAAAAGACCCATACCAGCGATAAGCGCCAAGACGCCGAGCGGCATAACCAAAAGTCCGAGAACGCCATACCGTGGGTTACCGATAATGCTTCGATAGTCCCACGCGTTTCTGATAAATCCACTCGTCCATCGTGTGCGTTGTTTAATAAGACCCCAGACTGTGTGCGGTGCTTTAGTGTACACCTGCGCGCGCGGTGCGTTTTCGATAGTGTAGCCAGCTTTCTGAAGGCGCATCGCCATCTCCATGTCTTCTGTTTGATGCGCGTGGCGGAATCCGCCAACCTTAGCGAGGATGCTGCGCCGGTAGAATGAAAAAGGGCCAGGCGTCACGTACAGGCCGTTCACGGATGAAATGATATGACGAAGTGCAATGCCTAACAGATACTCAGCATACTGCATGGACTGCAATGCATTTTTTGGTTCATGCACAGACATAGACGCGGTGACCGCACCTACATTGTCATGGTCAAAGTGGGGGATAATCTCAGCGAGTGCGTCGGCATGAACAAATGAGTCTGCGTCCAAACAGCCGATAAATTCTGCTGATGTTCTTTCAATACCAAGATTCATGGCGGAGTGCTTACCTCCATTTTCTTTATGAATGACAGTGATGTGCGGGTCTGAAGCGTAGGCGTCCATAACCTGACGCGTGTTGTCCGTTGAACCGTCATTGACGAGTACTATCTCCATTTTGTCTTTTGGATAGTTCAATGCGCGGAGTGACTCGACGGTGCCGCCGATGGTCGACTCTTCATTAAAACAGGGGACGATAATAGCCACGTGCGGGTGGCCAGACGTCATGAGCGTTTTTGCACGGCGGTCGCGAGCTGACTTGCTCGCGTAGGTTAAGAGCGCAAACGCCTGAAAATAGAGCGTCAGGAAGATGGTGAGGTACAGCGCTGCCTCAGTCATACGGTGATTGTACCAGAAAATAGCTTTATTTCTAGCCCCCGCGTATGGTACGATGAAAAAAACTATGGACAGTGCCCAAGGTCGATTACACCCCATGTCTGTTGCGGTCCGTGACATCGCAGACATATTTGGACGTATGGGATTTGGAATTGCCTACGGGCCAGAGCTTGAGGATGAGTTTCATAACTTCACGGCACTCAATGTGCCCGCGGATCATCCGGCACGCGACATGCAAGACACGTTTTGGACAAATGAAAGTCCTCGCCGTGTACCCAGAACGCACACCACGTCAGTTACTATTCGCTGTCTGGAGAAAATGGCAAAGGAAGGCATAACAGAAATGAAAATGCTTATCCCCGGAAAGGTGTTTCGCAACGAGGCAACAGACGCTACACATGAGGCGCAGTTCTATCAATATGACGGGTTTGCAGTAGGTCCTATTGGCTCGGTTACTCTCGCGCATCTTAAGGGGACTTGGCTCCAGTTTTATCGTGAGTACTTGGGACCCGAGACACAGATACGCTTTCGCCCCAGTTACTTTCCGTTTACTGAACCATCTGTTGAAGTTGATCTATGGTTTGAGGCACCAGGAAAGCCAGGACGATGGCTAGAGATGTTTGGCTCGGGCATGCTGCATCCAAATGTCCTCCGCAACGCTGGTCTCGACCCAGAAAAGGTGCAGGGGTTTGCGTTTGGGCCCGGCCTTGAGCGAGTAATTATGGTTAAGTACGGCATCCCGGATGTCCGACTATTTCATAACGGTGATTTGCGCTTTAACTACGCCTTTGTTGAAAAATAGATATGAAAGTACATAGAGCGTGGCTTCAGAAGTATTTTGATTCTCCACTTCCGCCAACAGCGGAGATTGCTGATGCACTTACTTTTCATGCGTTTGAAATCGAAGAGACGGTGGGCGATATGTTGGATGTAAAGGTTTTGCCGGACCGTGCTGCGTATGGATTGTCACATCGGGGCATAGCGCGCGAGATTTCTGCGATACTGAACATTCCACTAAAGATTGACCCACTTCGAGAGGTGCTCCCTCAGTGGTCGACGACCGACAAGCTAAACATTGAAACAGATCCTGAATTTGTTTTGCGCCATACAGGTGCACTGATAACTGGAATTACGGTTGGACCTTCGCCTGCATGGCTTAGAGAGGCGCTTGAGTCGGTGGGGCAGCGTTCAATCAATAATATTGTAGATGCAACAAATTATGTAATGTTGAATCTCGGTCAACCAACGCACGCCTTTGATGCATTGAAAAGTTCTAGCAAGATCGCTATTCGCAAAGCTAAGGCAGGTGAGACGGTGACTACGCTCTCGGGCGAGACCTATGAGTTAAGCGAGAAGATGCATGTTTTTGCTAATGTAGAGACAGGTGAGGTGTTGGACGTCGCAGGTATTAAGGGCGGTTTGAATTCTGGAGTTACTGAGTCAACGACCAGTATTTTCATCTCTGTGGGTAACTACGACGGTACTACAATACGCAAAACGGCACAGGCGCTAAAACTTTTCACTGATGCATCATCTCGCTTTCAAAACCGCCCTTCACCAGAGTTGACCGCGTACGGCATGCGCGACCTCCTTGCACTTATTGCCGAGGTTGCAGGTGGAACACTTGAGGGAGTTGTAGATACGTACAATCATCGCCCAGGGGTTGTTACAGCTCGCGTTACACAGAAACAAGTAGATAGCCTTTTGGGTTCAGAGTATAGCGAGAAGGAGGTCGCTGATGTCTTTACGCGTTTGGGTTTTTCGTTTGTGAAAAGTGGTGACGAATTTGTAGTGACGTCACCATTTGAGCGCACCGACATCGTCATTAAGGAGGATCTTATTGAAGAGGTAGGACGAATACTCGGGTATGACCGTCTGCCTGCAGTACTTCTGCCGGTTAGTGGCACGGTCGACCAGCGCCGCTATCATGGTATCGAGCGTATTAAGGATGTGTTGGTGGGACAGGGATACTCTGAGATCTCGACGCAGTCGTTTGCTAAGAAGGGAGAAGTACAGTTGGCGAACCCGCTTGACGTCGAGAATCCGTATCTTCGACCGTCCCTAGTGCCCAATATGCAAAAGGCAGTTGAGCAAGGCAAACATATGATGCCGCTTATTTTGTCACCAAAAGCTCCACTCAAATTGTTCGAAATCGGTACCGTCTTCAGTAGGGACAATGAGTATTTGTCACTTGTGATTTCAGAACCGTACGCTGAACTTGATCCAGTATTGGGTGTGCCTGTGATGGCTGGGTCAATCGCAGAATACGATCTCTCGAAAGTCGATTTGGAGGCGTACGGTGATGGATATGAGCCAGAAAAATACGTACTCGGTGCGTTCAGCCAATTTTCTCTCTATCCGTTTGTGCTACGAGACATTGCGGTGTGGGTGCCTGAAGGTGTGGAGGGATCTGCAGTAGAGAAAATCATTAGAGAGAAAGCGGGGACATTGTTAAAGCGCTGTGATTTGTTCGACACCTTTTCAAAAGAAGGGAGGACCTCCTACGCCTATCGCCTCGTCTTTCAATCTATGGATAAGACCCTTACTGATGTAGAGGTAGGTGAGTGGATGAAGTCAGTGACCGACACGCTTAATGCACAGTCCGCCTGGCAGGTGCGATAGGGTGCTGCCCACAGGGCAAGCCAAAAAGCCACCAGTTGGTGCTAGTCTTAAGGTAATACTCATTACTTAATACTATGGATACAAAAAAACTAACAAAAGCATTTGGTTTAGTTGCGGTCGTAGCGTTAGCACTCGTTGCAGGGAGTGTATTTGCCGCGACGACAAGTACAGTGCTGCCAAATGCAGAAGGTACGTATCTCACCTGGGCAACATCATCGTCGACCACACACTATCTGAACGTAAAAGAATCAGTTTGTAACGGCACGACAGACTACAACTATGCGACAACCACAGGAAGCCGTGATTCATATGCCGTTTCTTTGAGCTCGGTTCCAAATGGTGCAAAAGTAACGCAGATTGCAATCAAGCCATGTGCGTCACGCAACACAAGTGGTGGTGCTGCTCCAGTTATGAACGTCTTTTACAGGCTGAATGGTTCAAATAGCGCTGACGCCGGGGCATACTCACTGAGCGGGACGACCCCAACACTGCTTGCAACAACAACCTTCTCAAGTCTAAATGTAATCAAGGTGGCAACGTCAACGCTCGAAATAGGCGCTGTCCTAACGAGCGGAACAAAGGGTGCACGACTAAGTAGAATAGCTACGGTAGTCACATACACTGAGCTTCTCGCGTCAACATCAACCACCGCATCTTCAACGGGGCGATCGTCAATCGGTCTTGCATGGTCGGATGCCTCAACTTTTGAGGACGGATATGTTATCGAGCGAAAGGCGAGCATCGGCGGCACTTACGCGTCAATTGCTACAACGACCGCGAGTGCCACCTACTTTGCTGACACGGGGCTTCTCGGTGCGACTGGCTACACCTACCGATTACGGGCATTTAATGCAGGCGGATATTCAACGTATGGGAATATTGTGAGCGCAACAACCACGACACTTGCAGCGCCGTCAGGACTCAGTGCCTCAACGACCGCACCGCTGCAAATTGATTTAGGGTGGACAGACAATGCCAGCACTACTCTCGAAGATGGATATTCGATTGAGCGTATGGTGTCGGGTGGTTCATTCTCAGAAATAGCTACAACGACTACGGGCGTTGTTACCTACTCAGATCTCACCGTCTCTGCCTCGACTACGTACGTGTACCGCGTACGCGGGTTTGATTCTGCTGGATATTCTAGCTATTCCAACTCTGCATCATCGACAACGCCATAGTGTCGTAGTAGTATCGAGTCAATGATTGAGCTGTTGTATCTCTTTGTTCGCTACGTGATTCTAAAGCCGCTCGGCCTTGTTAAGGAGGAAGAGAGCGAAATTAAAAAAGAGAAAGAGTGGCTTGATAGTATTGGATATACTAAACCGAGCTCTAAAAAGTAATTATAGTTTTCTGTAGCGGGGTTTTCCGTCGACAGGGTCGAGCCACTCGCGGACGGGGCGAACAAAGGTGAGATTCTTGCCATAGTTTGCGTGATAGAGGACACCGATTTCTGACTCAATAACGACGAAACCAAGAACAGTGTACGTTTTGTCGGCGCTTTTGTAGTGCTCATATTTTGCACCGACGGTGATTTGTTTCTGCGCCTCTTCAATTTCTCTTTGCAAGTCTTCTTCGGGTTTTTTGTGATCCATGTCACAAAGTATACATCTCTGTTATGATGCCCGTATGGCACGAGATAGACAAAAGGGGAGACCAAAGTTCAGGCCCGGACAGATAAGTCCGCGTGTCACAGCGCTCAAGGAAGCGCGACGTACAGAAAAGACCGGCTGGGATAACCTCTCAGATTGGTACAAGGGCTGGGCAGGTGGCGGGCACAACTTCCATAAGCAGTTTGCGCTTCCACACATGAAAGAGGCGATGGTGCTTAAAAAGGGGATGCGTGTTATCGACCTTGGCTGTGGCGCAGGCGTGCTCAGAACGGTCGTTGAAAAGGTTGGTGGAGAGTATGTCGGTGTCGACAAGGCGCCCGGCATGATACGCGAGGGCAAGGAGTTAGCAAGCAAAGAGGGTTCAAAGGCATTGTTCTTTGTGTCGGACACTGCGCTCCCTAAGGGCATTGCACTCCCCACGTTTGCAACAAAAGATAAGTTTGATTGTGCGACATTTCTTTTTTCAATACAGGACATCGATAATCATCGAGATGCGTTTAAAAATGCTGCTCGTTTATTAAAATCTGGCGGACGACTCGTTATCTTTATGTTGCATCCTGCGTTCCGCATCCCACGTATGAGTGGGTGGGGTAAGGACGAGGGGAGAAAGCTGACCTATCGCCGTGTCGACAGATACAAGAGCGAGGTCACTATACCGCTTCCACAAAAGACTGGTGGCCAGACACAAGTCACGAGTTTCTTCTATCACCGTCCGCTCGACAGCTATACTGGCGCGCTGAAAGACGCCGGCTTTGCTATTGAAGACATTAAAGAGATTTATACTGGCTCACATGGCGTCGACACCGAGTTCCCGCATTTTATGCTCATCACTGCAAAGTTGTCATGAGCGTCAGACCAACAACCCAGGTAGGTAATAAAGTTATTCGCGCAAAATCGAAAAAAGTTGCGGCCATCACGGCTACAGTAAGGCGGGTGGTGCAAGATTTAACAGACTCGATGCGCGAGGTGGGGCTTGTTGGTATGGCCGGACCACAGATAGGTGTGGGGCTGAGGGTTTTTGTAACTGAGATACGTAAAACAAAAGCGCGGAAGCATATAAAAGATTTTGACCCCCTCCGAGTGTTTATTAATCCAAAAATGATTAAAAAGTCTAAAAAGATTGTCGTAGGATACGAAGGGTGCGGTAGCGTAGCGCATGGCGGACTTTTTGGTGAAGTGCCTCGCTCAGAAACAGTAACCGTGTCAGCGATGGGGCTCGATGGAAAGGGTTTTGTGCTTAACGCGCACGGTCTCCTTGCGCGCGTCATTCAGCACGAAATGGATCACTTAGACGGACTCGTTTTTGTCGACAAAGTAGCGAATACCAAGTCGTTTATGAGCCGAGCGGAGTACATTAAGCAGAGGGCTGGTAAATAGTTCTTTTCGTGCTACAATAGAAAGTAGCCCTCGGGGCATTTTTTGTTAACTATGGAAATTCGAAACATTGCGATTATCGCCCACGTGGACCACGGTAAAACGACGTTGACTGACGCTATTTTGCGCCAGACTGGTGCAGCAAAAGAGGGTGTGACTATGGACACCAACAAGCTCGAGCAGGAGCGTGGTATCACCATCTATGCCAAGAATGCCTCTGTTATGTACAAGGGCACGAAGATTAACATCGTCGACACACCAGGCCACGCAGACTTCGGTTCTGAGGTAGAGCGCGTGTTGCGTTCTATCGACTCGGTGCTTCTTATCGTCGACGCACAGGAGGGCCCGATGCCACAGACACGCTTTGTGTTAAAGAAGTCACTTGAACTCGGCTTAAAGCCAATCCTCGTCATCAACAAGATTGATAAGCCTGCTGCCGACGCACATCGCACAGAAGAGCAGGTGTTGGAGCTTTTCCTCGAACTTGGTGCGAACGATGAGCAGTCCAACTTTCCAATCGTGTACGCGATTGGCCGCGAGGGTGTCGCGATGCGCAAGCTCGATGATGAGAGAAAGGATTTAACGCCACTACTTGATGTGGTTCTTGAGCATGTCCCTAATTCTGCAAAGCCAACCGAAGGTAAGGCACTTTTGTTCCAGCCATTTAATCTTGGATACGATAACTTCCTTGGCCGTTTGGCTGTGGGTCGTGTCTACGAGGGCACGGTGATGCCAAACCAG
>JBDKFU010000024.1:0-7750 GCA_039798565.1 Candidatus Parcubacteria bacterium | reverse complement strand
TGTAAGCATTATCCATGTCCCCTGATCGGTGAAAACATACTGATAAAAGTCAAAAGACATGAAAGTAACGAAAAGTAAGGAAATGATGACGAGCAGAATACCTGGCAAGTCTCTACGATTCAAAAAAACGTAAACACTAAATAAAAGTGAGACGGCAATTGCGGGTAGGTGCGAATAGTAGACGAGACTCGCAATCGGCACCAAAGCATCACGGCAGGCTTCAAGATTTACGAGTAAGTTATAATCCATGCCAGAATGACAATAAACACACTATTACTTTTTCTCCGAACTGTTTGCGAAAAATACGACTAACAAACCTGCAATTATCGGCAAAAGAATTTCTGAGAACTCTGGAACCGAGCGACTAAAAGTCGAAAAAGATGAAGCGCTTACAAGGTACCCGAGTAGCAAAATGGCACACAGTAAAGTCAATGAGGCAACAGAAGCAAAAAATTTAAAGCGAGGTGGTGCAACTATTGTTGCTGAGTAAACGAACAACAACCCATAAATAATTGGTATCAAAAGTGGAAAGAAAAAGGAATTCTGATCAATCCCATTTTCATTCATAATAGAAACGAGATACGAAACAACTAAGCCAGGCAAAATTAATCCGCAAACGAGCGATGCTGGCAGAACAAGGAGCCATCTAATCAAATTCGGAAGCGGTGAGAGTAAATTTTCAATTGCACTAGGCCACATGGTACTGTTCATTCTACCACACTAAACAACCACCAATAAGTACTGCATACTTAACTATAGGAGCAATTTTTTAATTGATTCAGGGTAGTAATACCAAAAAGGTCTATCATCATCAATAATGGGGTCTAGTTGAACAATAAGTGGCGGGACTCCAAAAATTTCCACCAGTTTTTCATAGGCAGGAATAACACGCTTGAGGGTGAAGGGGCGCTCATGCTCATCTTTTGTTAAGAAGTCTTCAAAAAGGATACCGTTAAGCACAAAAAGCCCGAGGTACCTTAAATAAGGTAGCTCGGGTGAAAATTGAAAACTTCCCTTTGCCCAATCTGAGAAGTCTCTTATATCTAAGTCTTGTTTGAAATACTTTCTCAATAAATCATGATGGAATTCGATCAACGGCTGCCCTTCATAAGTTTTTATCTCCCTAAGAGGGTGACCCTCGCTTTTTGCAAAATCTATAATCCTTTTTGAATCTGTTACTTTCTTACCTGACCATCTACCTTCTTTAAAAAAGACCATATCCCCAAGACATCGCTTCCCAGAATTTATTGCAACAAATTTATCATTAGAAAATTCAAAATAAACCATATTCATAGAAAGATGTCGCTTCATCTCAAGAAAGTAAGCGAGTTCATATATCGGTGAGAAAATAGCTCTCGCCATAACACCCCTCGGCTCAACATCTAGGGGTGCCAACGTCGGATACGAGGCGAAGTATTCTTCCACTTTTTTTTGAAGCTCAGGATTCTTTCTCCTCCTTTGAAGCTCAACCAGTGCCTTCCCCAGTGGCATGTACAAATCAGAACTATTCATAGTTTGGGGTTTTACTCATGCCTAGTATTTAATGCTCGGAGCATTCAACATCCGCGGACGCCTCACAGAACTCTTGGGTGCAGCCATCGCCATCAGAGGGAGAGCAGGTTAGCTCGACGCACTCGCCTGCCCATGCGTCACACTCGGGTATCAAATAAGCCTTTTTTGAGATGACACTATAGTACTCTGGAGTATACTCGCCGTCTCCAATAAAACAGGAGTCGCGCGCGGGGTCACATGTGACGTTTTGAAAGACAAGGTAATCCTGCAGTATGTAGTACTTGTAAAAGGTGATGGCGACAGTAAGAGCCGTCGCAATAAAAATTACCAAAAAGATCCACTTAGCCTGAGTAATGGTATTGTCCATTCCAGTGAACTGTGATGTACAGGAGTAGTATACAGTACTATTTATTCTTTTCCACTTCCCTTTCTCCCCCTTTTGTGTGTATTGAAAATGTATCGCCCATACAACTTATAGAGCACAGCAGTAATGGGTAGGACTGAGAGTAGGAGGAGCATCGGCACACTCAGCGTGGCTAGTGCAAGCTGAACGACAGAAATGATGGCCGTCCAGCGAAGGGTCCAGTAGACATTCGATACAAAAACGCTGGCCAAAAATATCCGCTTATCACGTGGTGCAAGGCCACTGAAGTCCGAGCCCTTTCGCAGATACGCTGTCGTGACAAATGGATCAGTAAAGATTGAAAGTAAGAAGAACGCTGGAACGTCGCCGAGTCTTGCAAAGCGTGCGATAAGTCCTTCGCCTGTTCCGCCCTCCCTGATCTTTTTGACCAACTCAATACCAAGCCAATCCTTTTTTGACCAATCATATGCCTTGAGTTCGCCGTATGAAACAATGGCAGAAAGGAGGCCTAAGGGAACAAATGCCACAAGTGGGCCGAGAGCTGCCCCAAACAGCTGCTGAGCTGCTAGTATCGCCGCCGGATATACACCGTTATCAAACGCCTGATCATACCAATACTTGACTGTTACACCAACACCAATGCGTGCGGCTCGTTTTGCTCCTTTTTCTTCGATGGGTGCGACAGACGTAGCAGGCTCTACCTTTTTTGTACCAGCAAATTTTTGTGGGGCAGAATTGAGAAGTTCTGGAACAACCGCTTCAACGAGTGGAAGCGGTTCTCGTGTATTTAAAGCTGCCTCGGACACAAGTCTAGGCAGCGTAAGACGTTTTTCAACTTGACTACCCTCTTTTTTGCTCACCTAATTATTATAACACTTTGTCAAGAGAAAGTCAATTTAGCATGCTGACGAGAAAAGACACCATAGAAATCGCGCTAACTCTACAAGAACGGTCAGCTGGAGTGTCCAATACGCATTAGACACAAAAACGCTAGAAAAGAAAATGTAATGGTCACGACGCGTCATGCCGTTATATTTTTCAGAGCCCTTTCTGAGATACATGGTGGTCATAAAGGGATCAAAATATATGGAGAACGCAAAGAACGCTGGTATGTCCCCCCACTCTGCTATGCGATGGACGATGCCGAGAAAGCCGCGACGATGTTGTTTGTCACGGACCTGCTTTGCAAGCTCGAAGCCAAAGAAATCCTTTTCTGCCCAGTCATATACACGGATGTACATATAACACATCACCGCAGAAATAGGCGCCATAATAGCGAACGTCATGAGACTCCCCCACACCGCTCCATACAAATTAGTACTGTAGGTCACGATCGCCCCATACAGGAGCCAGTCAAACACAAATTCCTCTATATGCTTACCCCCATAGCCGACTGCAATAAGACCAACGCGGCCTAACATTTTTGCACCCTTTCTTCTCCACGCCCAAAAGGTCCGACTCATTCATATTATTCTAACACTGTTAATTACTTCTTGACGGGACAAAATCCACGCTATAGTGCCAGAAGATATATGAATACAAGGCTATTAGCCTTTGTCCCTTTGTTTGCTTTTTTGGTAGCTTCGACGACGCCGATGTCCGCTTTTGCAGCAGACTGTGCGCCGATAAAAAAGGATGACACGCGTGCCGTCCAACAACGATTAAAGGACCATGGGTATTTTGCACCTGCTCCAACTGGATACTTTGGACCTATCACCAAAGCGGCTGTTATCGCATTTCAAAAGAAGCAGAACATCGATCCTATCGGCACAGTTGGACCAAAAACTCGTGCAGCACTTGATGCGCTCTGCATTCAGGCCACTTCTGGCGCCGTGCAGGGGACCTCGACCGCGATGACGGGGCTCACTGTGGGGACCACAGTTCAACCGGCTCAGAAGATCGCTGCCCAAGAGGCTATGTATGTGCCTTTTACATCGTTTACACTGACCACTCACGACACTGATGTAGAGGTAAAATCGATTACTGTGCGTCGCGTCGGCCCCTCACAAAATGGTGCGTTTGATTTTATATCACTCTTTGATGAAGATAATAGCGAGCTCGCCTACGGGTACTTAAAGAGCGACAACACGGTAATCTTTAAAACGCCGTTCACGGTGCCAGCCGGCACAACAATGAAGCTCACTGTCGTGGGTAGTATGCAGTGGGATGTCATGGAGTACGCTGCACAGGCTGCAGGCTTTAGTATCGAATCTATTGACTCATCTGTACCGCTTTCAGGCGCCCCGCTTCCTATTATTGGAACGTTTCAAGTTATTCTCCCTAACCTCACTATTGGACGTGGGTACACATCGGTCGGCGTCGAAGACCCTCGTGGTGATCGTACACAATACATACAAGACGTGAACGTGCGATTTGGTGCTGTCCGCGTTACTGCAGGTTCCGCTGAGAACCTGACGCTCCGCTCTGTCACGTGGCGACAAAATGGTACTGCGGGCTCCGCTGATATTGCAAATGTCACGGTCTACGTAAATGGGACGCCGTATGCAACTACCAACGATGGCCGAGACTACACCGCCGTCATTGAGCCGTGGGTTTCTATCCCCAAGGGCGACGCTGTCGAGATACAGCTTCGCGGCGACATAACCACCACAGGCGCAAATCGCACTATCAAATTTGATATTGACGACGGTGCGTACATCGAGCTCTGGGGGTCTCAGTTTGGCTATGGTATCTTCCCTATCCCTGAGAGTAATACCGATGTTTCAGGTTCATCTGTCTTCTTAACACAGGACGGTACCACCGATACTGACTCAATCACGCCGTACTACTCTGGCTCAACCATCACCATTTCTGGCGGTGCTATCACCAACATCGGTAAGTAAGGATTTTATCCTCGACCAAAAAAGACAAGGCCCGCGATGGGTGTAACCAGCCACCAAAAATACGCTTGCCCTGAAAACAGCATGAGACCGAGGGATGAAGGAGTATAAATAGTTTGAATTTCAGGAATGTGTGTGAGTGCGCTCGACGCCACAAGCCCGGCGGCTAACACGCAGAGCACCATCGTGCTAAACAAACCCATGCCGGACGCAAAGAATGACGACATGCCCGAGAATCCAACTGAGGCAAGTGCTGTTAGCACCAAAAAGAAAGCAATAGAAATGTATGCGTCACCCATCAAAATACTGGTGAATGGAAACGCGGTATACATGAGCGCGGCTGCGTACGAACCTGCAATGAGAGCAGGTATATGATCACGACCAAGCAAAAAAGCGATACCAAACGCAACAATAACGAGTCCGCCCAATATCGCCGCGTCTGAGCCGAGGCCCAACACGAGCGACACCGCCAAACGTAAGTACTCTCCAACATCCATATTTTTAGTATACAACTAAATTATGTACGGGCGGACCTGAGTGGGCGTCTGTCGTCATATGCAAATAGCCTCTCGGAGCCGTTGGAGGCGAGAGCAGAGGGCGATTTCAGCAGAAATCGACCCGTGCTATTTGCATGTGATGCAGACGCCCGACTCTCATCAAAAACTACTTTGCTTCGACACTGAGATTCAGGATGGTGTGAGGAATGGTCTTGGGGAGCTTTGACCAGGTCGCGACACCGATGGTGCCAGTCGACTCCATCTGTGGGAGAGTCATAGACAATACGCGCTCGCCATCGACGTAACAGCCAACGGTGTTTCCAATAACTTCGATCGCATTCTTTCGATTTATGAATGCGTCCATCTGTGGGCGCTGAAGCTGTGGCGACTCACCAAGTCGAATGGACTCCCCCTTTGTAACCAAGTAGAGCGCCGCGACAGTCGATGCGTCAGCAAAGGCACATGAAATATAGTTTGACTCATCTTTGAATCGAGCTACAAGTGTAAACACGTCCCCCGTCCCCCAGTTGATGGTCGACTCGAATTTGTAGTTTGTAAACTGACCACCATCAGTGTACAACGCGAGCGAGCCCTGAGAGCCAAGCTCAGTCAATTCTGAACCAGTCTTCACTGGCGTCGTCGTCGTAAACATACCGTAGAGACGACGCCAATTGCTGTACGTCGCGTCTGGTGTGTATGGGAGCGTGCCTTTGTTTGTAATGACGAGCGGCACGTCATAGGTCAGCACAGGCGCAATGTACACTGGCCAATCAACCTGCGCTGTGGAGAGCATGATTTGATCTAGATACGCCTCACTCGGCATTGCAGAGACAAGGGAGAGCGAGCTGAAGTTGTCGCCCTGAATACCAAGCTGTGACGCCGGGATTGAAAGCGAGACCCATGCGCCCTTTACGAGGGCGTGCGCTGGGTAGTACCACGAGAGTGGTGCGCGGCCTATTGAACGTCCGTCCTTTCCTTTTGCTTCTAGGTACAGACCGTCGCCGTTCTGAACAGCATTAACGCTTAACTGGATACTCTTGAATGGGGCTGGTTTTGAACGTGATTCAAACACGACACCTGCCCACGGGACCTGTGTGCGAAAATGGAGCGAGCGTGTACCACTAAACACCGTGTCAGTTGATGCGCGTACGTCTGAGTCCCACACTGCCGTTTGCCATCCGTATGACAAATCGTCAGTAAAGATGATGGGGTTTGCTGCTACCTTTGGCGAAGCCTCGTCAAACGGAAAAGGGTCATTTGCCTGTGCGGGTGTGTCGGTGTCTGCAAGTACTATTTCAGGACCGGAGGTATACTCGAGAAAGCCAACGATGCCGTACACAGAAAAAAGAATGAAAAGTGCTGCAATCGCGTAGCCTACCCAAAAAAGTTTTCCAATGTTCATAGTACCTACAATTATTTATTAATCTCCTTAGCAGAGGCACCAAGCATTGTGGCGAAGAGTCGTCGCAAATCGCCTGTTCGTCGCACCTTGTTCCAGAGCACTGCATTACCCTCGCTCGCGGTCACCAACCCCTGCACCAATACGTAGAACGCAATGTAGCGGGTCAAGAATCGAGTAACGGGCACCGACAAGGTGAGGCGGAGCCAGTTACGCTCACCAAAGGTACCGATACCGGAGTAGATCGTATCGAAGATCATAAAGATGACCACAGGGACAACAAGCGTACTCCACGCACCGGACACGATACCGAGAATAAGCGCCGCATCAACAATCGAGTATGAAAGCGGGAGGATGATGCCGTACAAAAACATTGCAGGAACAATCATCCAACCGAGGCCAGTAAATGGTCGTGTCACCACTGCCCATTTGTACTTCCAGAAACACTGCAACGTGCCATATGTCCATCGGTAACGCTGACGGAGGAAGTCACCAAGCGTTTGTGGTGTTTCTGCAAATGCGTGCGCTGAGTCAACATACGCGATGCGGTATCCGGCCTTGAGCACTGCGAGTGTGGTGTCTTGATCTTCAACCACCGTACCGAGCTGGAAGCCGCCGATCTCCTCAAGTACTTCTTTACGCCATCCACCAATAGGCCCTGGCACCACGTGCACTGCGTTTAAAAGCGAGAGTGCCTTCTTATCAATGTTCTGACCGATAGCATACTCGGTCGACTGCATGATGTCGTATACCGTCTCCTCGCCAGTAGTGTAGACCTTACCTGCCGCTGCACCAACAGTCTCGTCTGCAAACGCAGTTAACAGTTTTGAAATGGCGTCTGGTGCAAGAATGGTATCAGCATCAACGGTCACTATGTAATCGTGTGTTGCTTCTCTGAGACCGATATTGAGTGCGTTTGGCTTACCGACATTGTCGATACGGATAAGCGTGATGATGTGGCCACCCATTTCTGATTGCACGCGCTCAACAACCCGTGCGGTATTATCTTTTGAACCGTCATCTACAACGATAATTTCAAGATCAACATTAGTCTGTGCAATAAGTGATTTGAGTGTGGCATGAATGCACTCCTCTTCGTTGTACGCGGGGACCAATACTGTCGCGCTCATTTCACCTA
>JBDKFU010000023.1:0-4402 GCA_039798565.1 Candidatus Parcubacteria bacterium | reverse complement strand
TTTAAGTGCTGTAACAGGGACTGCTTTTTTACCCCCTATGAACCCCTTTAAAACCTCCAGTGTTGGCATACCAGAGCATCCTACTCCTGTCCCTGGTTTTAGCAAGGGGAGTTATGCACCGCTACTTGACCCCAATGGTGGTGCGCAGGCGAGGGTTTGAATTTATAAGATCTTTAAGGAACTTATACAACTCTGGACACTTTTCTTTAAGTGTCTCAGGATGTGTCAAAAGCTTGCTAAATGCATCAGCAAATAGCTCATCGTCCTCAACTCGTGCGGTAACTTGCACCAACTGTCGTTGATCATCAGTCCATCCCTTAAAACCGGTTTTTGCTCCCTTCTCCTTAAGATCTAAAAGGTACTCGCGGAGGTCATAGAGCTCGCGCATAATGATCTCGCGCTTTTCAACAGAAAGCGCGTTAAATGCCTCATCCATGTTCGTTATCGCGTGTATGGCGTGCCCAAGCTCGTGCGCCAAGAAGAACGCGCGTCGCCACCCCGGCATGTCCTTCGCTATATAGTCCTCAGTACCGATAATCTCTGCAGCTGGCACATCCTGACCAATGAGCCAATACCACCACGCCCACTCACTATGATTGTTAACACGTGTCGTCATAATGGTTGAGGTGGTTGAATCCTCAGGCAGATCAGCACCCGTAATATGCGTACCGAAAATCACCGTAAACAAATCTTCAATACTCTTATCTGACATTCCGCCTTTATCGCCAGCGACAAAGGCAGACCAAAATTTCTCGATCCCGAATACTCCGTGGTAGACCAGCTCCTGTGCCTTTTGTGAGACACGTCCCAATCGTCCTGCAATATCACCCCAAAACTCTGGCGTAGTGTTTAGGCGCCACGGAAGTGCGGTCATGTTGTACATACCTGCCCCGCGCATCTCGGCCTCCGTCATCACCTGCTCTGCATTGTTGTACCGAAAAGGATCGAGATAGCCCCACGCGCCCTGCACCTGAAATCGTTTGACTGTCCCTCGATCTTTTTCACTCAAAAGAGGGAAGTCATTCTCCTTAAGTTCTGGGATTGGTCCTTCGCTAATCTGATTCAAGTTCTTAACACCTCCTACCGCAAAGCGCACGCGTGATGGGACAAAATCTCCATTTTTTACTGTATGACCAGGTTCGTAACGATAAATATTGTACGTACCGTCATCATTTTTTACCGCAAACCATCCACCATAGCGCAAGAGCCGATCATAGAACACCTGCGACTCTCCTGTCGGGATCATTTCTTTTGTCGTGCCGTCGGGATTATGAAGCGTCGCCGCTTTTGCGGGCGTTACTATATCAAATAGCCCGGCATCTGCCGCAAGGAGCGCGCCACGACCAGCTCCAATACCAAACAGCGAGCCAACGGCCATGATGGTGAGTTTTTGTCCAAGGAGCGCGTTTCGCTTTTTTGCCATCGCGCGTGCGATGCGCTTCACTCCTGTATGGCGATCCTTTTCATTGTACTCGGCGAGCGCTTTTTGCAATTCCTGTTCAGCAGCCTCAACTTCACGAGCATTTACGATCCATCTGACAACAGCGTTCTCTGCACCCTGACCAGCCCATTTGTTTAATTTTCCTCGCACATAGAAACCCGCACCAAATGCACTCGCCACCATAATAATCGCCGCAGGAACCCCGACAGCCATACTGCGCAGTGCAACCGAAAAACCAAGCACAGCTGTCATCGCGCCACCCATAAGTAGGTACTGCAACGCTGGTGACATCGAGCGAAACCATTCAGCCACATGAACGCCTTGACGACGAACCCATTTTAACCGCTTCGCTTCAAAACTAGCGACAGCGGATAGTATCTCAATACGTTGATCGATGTATGCTTTTTGTGCATCACCAGACGTGTTTTGAATTGCATACTCTGCGTATGCAAAATATGATTTTTTGAGTTCAGTGTACTCCTTTCGCTCTTTTTGTGTAAGTCCGCCGAGCGCTATCAGTGCGTTTATACGGCGCGTAAGCACACCCAGGTCGTGCGTAAAAAATTTTGGATCGCGACTGAGCGTCTCGGACATAGTGCGTTACATTATAACACACTGAGGTCTATAGTCAAGTTTTGTAAGTACTCAAAAAGTCAGCCCTGAAGCCATCAAATCGGTCTTCCAGAATCGATTGACGGATTTCTTTAACCAAAGAAACAATGAAGTACAGATTGTGCATACTCGCGATAATAGGACCTAACATTTCGTTCGCACGAAAGAGATGGTGCACGTATGCGCGCGTATAACTCGTAGACGCGTATCCCCCGCCCTCAGGATCAAGACCGGCCGTGTCACGCGCATAGAGCTCGCGGCGAATGTCGTACTTTCCTCTTCTGGTATAAATCGTACCGGTGCGGCCAAGACGCGTCGGGAGGACGCAGTCAAACATGTCTATGCCGTTTGCTATGCCTTCAAATAAATCCTCTGGCTCACCAATGCCAAGTAAGTGTCGCGGCTTATCCCCTGGTAGCGGGTCAATCGCTGAGGCGAGCGCTTCGCCCAAATCTTTTTTACTAAACGAACCGCCAATACCAAAACCATCAAAGCCCATTGCGCCGATTGTTTCTGCACTCCACTTTCTTAAATCTGGATAGCGTCCGCCCTGCACGATACCAAAGAGCGCTTGTTTGTTTTGTGCGTCGAGATTTCTGCGGTGCGCATAGAGACTGCGCTTCGCCCACTCGTGCGTTCGCTCGCCCGCCTCTTTTTGATACGCATAGTCGGCCTCTGGGCTCGTACACTCATCAAATGCAAAGAAAATGTCAGCGCCCAGGGCGTGCTGAATTTCAACAGAGCGCTCTGGCGTAAACCGATGGAGCGACCCGTCAATGTGCGACGTAAACGTCACACCCTCGTCGTCAACAATCGCGAGCTTACCGTGCACGGTCGCTATGTCGGAGTCCCAAACTGAAGGAGCAGAATCGGCGGAGGCCACGTCATTTTCGGAGACGTTCCCTCCTTGACCTGAAGTCGGAGAAAGTGATGTGGCCTCGGTAGCCGGTTCTGCAAACTTTGAAACTTTTTTACCAAAGCCAGCACCAAGCGAAAATACTTGAAAGCCGCCCGAGTCGGTGACCAGTGGTCCATCCCAGTTCATAAACTGATGGAGGCCGCCAAGATCACGAATCAATTCGTGCCCCGGCTGAAGAAAAAGGTGGTACGTGTTTGCAAGTGCCACCTCAGCGCCTACAAGCTCTTTTAAATCATCGGGGAGAACGCCCTTCACGGTCGCCTTGGTGCCGACAGTGCAAAATGCAGGCGTGTTGAACGAGCCGTGTGGTGTGTGTACGACGCCGGCGCGGGCTTTGCCCGCGCCGGTTTTCTGCACTAACTCAAAACGAATCGCAGACATTACTCTCCGCGCTGTATCGAGACCATTTCAACGTCGAACAAAAGTGTCGCGCCAGGAGGGATAGAGCCCTGTCCGCGGTCACCGTACGCAAGCGCCGGTGGGATAGCAAGCAAGCGCCTCTCGCCTACTTTCATACCAACCAAACCTTGCTGCCAACCCTGGATAACCGGATCAACGCCAAGCTTAAAGCTGAATGGACCTCCGTGATTTGCTGATGCATCAAACATCGTGCCGTCAGGAAGGACGCCAACATAATTAACGGCGATGGTGTCACCAGATACTGCGCCAGCCTCTGTCGAAGTACCAACCACGGTGGTGACAATGCGAAGTTCGGCGACTGTACCTGTCGAGCGAATCTCGTCTAAAAGCGCCTGCGCAGCATTATCCGTCGGTGCCGTGACCTCAGGCGTGCTGCGATTAAAATTAAAAAATCCAAAATAAATGAGTGCTGCGACCACGACGACTGCAACTGCGGCTCCAATATACATATTCTTCTTCATAAAAACCTCACCTTAGGGCTAATACCATCAGTGTACCATGCCCGACTGGCGTATTTCTGACCCTCGTGGACCATCCACAACCTCATAGCCCAATGCCGCTATCTCATCACGTATACGATCTGACTCTGCAAAATCCTTGTTGGCGCGTGCAGTGTCCCGAGCCTGTGCGAGCTCGCGCACCTGTGCTGGTATTGCCGACACCTGCACCGTCGCCTGCGCCGCGGTATCCTTAAACCCAAGCCCGAGGACCTCATCCATAACGACCATGGTCGCGCGACGGTCACCCAAAGAGAGAGAATCATCTTTAATCATCGCCCACATAACACTAATTGCTTCTGGCGTGCCCAGGTCGTCATAGAGCGCAGCGTCAAACTTTTTCATATATTCTTGATTCACTGTGCCGCGAGTCGGTGCATCAACAAAGAAACGGAGTGCGCGATGGAGCGCCGTCTGTGCGGCCATCACCGCCTCTAACGTAAAGTTCATCGACTGGCGATAGTGTCCGGTGAGAAGCCAGTAGCGGTATGCGAGCGGCGACACACCTTGGTC